>NZ_QHHQ01000005.1:300000-507628 GCF_003258595.1 Acuticoccus sediminis | reverse complement strand
CCCTCCGGCTGAGCGCCGGACCACCCGGCGCCTTCTCCGAGAATGAACCTCCATAGGATCTACAACGAGGAACGGCCCCACGGCGCGATCGGGAACAAGGTCCCGGCCGCGCTCATGAAATTGGCACCCGAACCCAGCCCGGCGTGCCGATGAGAGCCGGAAAACTCTACCCTCCCGCGGGGGCACGTCGGGGAGCACTCCGCATCCGGTAAACACCGCGACGGCTATGTCTGTTTAGCGAACGCCATCAAGATCCGAACAGGGTAGGGAGCTAACATCTAGTGGTCGGCAAAATCTCCTGGAAGAGGATGTGCCGCTAGCCAGGCTGCGGCGCGACGGCGGAGTTCGACTATTTCAAGCTTTTGGCGATCGATCTCGGTCGAATTAGGAACACCAGCCAGCAAATCTGCGGCCCGCTCTAGCTCCACCAAATCGTCTCGGGGGTCTTGGATATAGAAGCTCGGCAGCTCGTGCTGGTTGTAGTCGATATCGTTGATGATCCACTCCACCAGAACCCGACGAGCCCGCTGGCAGTTGGGGTTCAGCGCTAGTGCGCTGGTTAGATGCTCGGATGGATCGTCACATCGCAGCAATCCGAGCCAAAGGTGAGCTTCAGCGATTTTCGGTTCCCGCTCTAACCATTCTCGCATGGTCGGCACGAGCAAACTGGCGCGGAGGGGTTGAGGTGAAGCAATGCCCAGCCCGCCGAACGCATCCCCTTTGCCGAGCAGCCAGCGACAAAACCCCAGGCGCTCTTCGAACTTCCAATCTCGGGTGGCATGAATGAAGTGACTAAGGTGTCGAAACGCCTCAGTGCGCAGGCCTTGCGAACGACTGTCGGCAAAGGCCGCAAATTCCCGCCACTCATTGTGCTCGCTGGCCTCGTTGGCCAGTGCTGAAAGCCAGTCCAAATCCGACACGTTCGACACGGCGAAGCCTCTCACAACAAGGGCAGAGAGTTTGCGACGAGGTCGTCTGTGTCGACAAGCGGATCTTCGCAACGCCTCAAAAGGGTCGGCACACGAACTAAGGCCCGGCGGCAGTACCGCGGCCCGGCCGGCGGCGACGCCTTCCGCCTCGGGCTCCGTCACAGGTAAAGCTGCTGTGGGTGGAGGTCGTGCCGTCGCGCCACCTCGGCGACCACAATACCCGCGTCCTCAGCCTCCGCCAGCATCAGGAGCTTCTTTTCGTCGTTTGACCGACGTCGGCGCTCTCGCCCCGTCAGGATCCCGATCCGCCGCATCCGACCCGCTCGTTTCGAAGCAACTTGCCAAGTTACTTTCGAAAGCTGGACCAGATCAGGAACGTCACAAACGCCTGCTCACCAGACGCTTGCAATTCAGCCGATGTGGAGGATCGGCCACAATCAATCGCACGGTCTATTTCGGGTGTACCTTTTCTGAACCAGCGTTTCGTTGCCCCGCAATGCTCCTCGATCACGATAGCAGACCGGTCTAAAGTAGACCGAAATAGCCATTGAGATAGCAAACCATCCGAACCGGACTGCACCGCGCTGGTTCGAATGTGGCCGGGCCTGAAGGTCGACGGTTTCGCTCCAGGCTTGCAACGACTGGCGGGATGGTGTTCCGCGTAGTGGCCGACCCGACCCTTTCTACCGTTCCTAATGTTCCTACAGTTTTGGCCGGTTGACACTCACGATGCGATGAATAGCGTCGCGAGAACGCTCGGCGATCAATGGTGGATTCTTCCGATGAGATCTCTTACCAGCTTCCGCCTCAACATGCGGGTGCGCCGGAAGTGCAATCGCATCGGTCGTGCCGACGTTCATCGCCGCCAATTGCCCAACGCGGATGTCTTGCTGGCATCCAAACTAGTGCGCAGACGCCGCTGGCAGGCTCATGCCAGGTTATTGTTGAAGAAGCTTGTGATCCGGTCGAATGGAATGATGTTGACCTGGTCGTAGAGGTCGACATGGTCGGTGCCGTCGATGATGAGAAGCTCCTTCGGCTCTGCTGCCGCTTTGTACGCGTCCTCGCTGAAGTAGCGGGAATGCGCCTCTGAGCCTGCGATGATCAGCGCCGGGCGCGGAGAAATCTCGCGGATGTAGGTCAACTGCGGCATGTTCATGAAGGACATTGCCGAAGTGACGATCCAGCCGCCATTCGAGTTCACCGAGCGCGGGTGATATCCGCGGTCGGTCTTATAGTAGTTCCAGTACATCGTGATGACCGGATCATCGATGCCGTCCAGCGTGTCAGGCAGTCCGCCCGCCAGTGCCGGCGGCCCGCTCGTGGCGGCGTCCTCCCAGCGCTGCAGGCTTAACCGAGTTAGGGTCTCGGCGCGCTTCTGGTCCGTCATCGCGTCGTAGTAACCCCGCGCATTCACCCGCGACATGTCATACATGCTCGTCACGGCCACGGCCTTGACGCGCTTGTCCGGAGCGGCCGCATTCAACGCCATACCGCCGAAGCCACAAATCCCGATCATCCCGATGCGTTCACGATCGACCTCTGGGCGCAGACCGAGGCAATCGACCGCGGCCATGAAGTCTTCGGTGTTGATGTCGGGCGAGGCCACGAAACGCGGCTCCCCGCCGCTTTCGCCGGTGTAGGATGGGTCGAAAGCCAGCGAGATGAAGCCGCGCTCCGCCATGGTCTGGGCATAGAGCCCTGACGATTGCTCCTTCACCGCGCCGAAGGGACCGGCGACGGCGAGAGCCGGAAGCGGGGCGGTGCCACGGTTCCGGGGCATGTAAAGGTCGCCCACCAGCGTGATCCCGTAGCGGTTGATGAAGGTCACCTTCTCGTGGTCGACTTGGTCGCTCTTCGGGAAAACCTTGTCCCACTCGGACGTCGGCTGCGCTAACGCCGCCTCTGAGCCGAACGAGGCCACGCCGAGAACCGCGGCACCGACGCCGGCGGCGAGCAACAGGCTGCGGCGCTGAAGGTCATGGAGACCGGTGGTCGTCACGTCAGTCATCTCGTTCTTCCCCAGTTCAGGTGTGGGTTCCGGACAAGGATGTGGAACGTCCACACCAGCCGGATAAGGTGGTCCTGTTCTATCGCGGGCATGAGCTTGATTCATGCTGAGCGCCGTCCGCTTCTTGAACGGGGCGGAGTGTTGCGGATAGATTGAGGCTGAAGCCCGAGGAGCCCTCATGGACCGGGAATTGCTCGGCGATCTGTCGATCCTTCTCGCCGTCGCCGAGGAGGGCAATTTCACCCGGGCGGGGCACCGACTGGGGGTGTCGCAGTCTGCGATCAGTCACGCGATCCGACGGCTGGAGGACAGGATCGGCGTCAGGCTTCTCAACCGAAGCTCGCGTAACGTGACTGCGACCGACGCGGGCGAACAATTGCTGGCTGCGCTGCGTCCCAGCTTTCGCAACGTCCGCAACCGGATCGAGGAGATCCGCACGCTGGGCGAACGCCCCTCTGGGCTGGTTCGCGTGACGGCCAGCGCGCCGGCGATCCGGGAGATCCTCTGGCCCGTGGCGTCACAGCTCGTGCGAGACTTTCCCGAGGTGCGGATCGAGGTAAGCACCGAGGGACGCCTGTCGGATCTGGCCGAGGACCGTTACGACTGCGCCATCCGGCTCGGCGAACACCTCAGTCCCGACATGATCGCACTGCCGGTCGGTCCCCGGCTGGAAATGGCGGCCATCGCCAGCCCCGAGTACTTCGCGGAGCGGGGCATGCCCCGGCATCCGGATGACCTCGACGCGCACAGTTGCCTCCTGATGCGCCACCGCGCGGAGGGGCCGGTCTATGATTGGGAGTTCGAGATCGACGGCTCCGAAGTCGTCAAGAAGCTGACCGGGCCCTTCATCCTCAACGATCCCGGCCTCGTTCTTCGGGCGGCGCGCGAAGGCCACGGGATCGGTTTTCTCCTTTTGCCCGAGGTGAAGGCGGATCTCGAGAGCGGGCGGCTGAAGCGCGCGCTGGCCGACTTCTGCCCGCCCTTCGATGGCTATCACGTGTGCTACATGGGCCGGCGGAATCTCAGCTCGGCCCTGCGGCTGCTGGTCGATCGGCTGCGCGCCCGCAAAGCATGATCTCCGTTCATGGAGGCAATGCAGGCTCCGCCTCTGATCACACGGTCCCACCTCGGCTACCTGTCCGGACACGCCTGCAAGGCATTCCGAAATTCAGTCGCCCCCGGTGCGCCGACGCGGGCGCAAAGCCGCGAGGGACTTCGTGACGTCCAAACCCGCTCCCGGAACGAACGATGGCGCGGCCGCAGCCTGGGGCGCGGTCTTTGCGCTGTCGCTTGGCGCCTTCGCCCTTGTCGCCTCCGAATTCATGCCGGTCAGCCTGCTCACTCCGATCGCGTCCGACCTTGCCATTACCGAAGGGCAGGCAGGACAGTCGCTTGCCATATCCGGCGCATTCGCCGTTGTGACCAGCCTCACCCTGACTTCGGTGACCAGACGGATCGATCGCAGGCACGTGCTGCTTGCCCTGATGGCACTGATGGTGGCGTCCGGGACCGCGGCGGCACTGGCTGTGAGCTTTCCAGTGTTTCTCGTCGGCCGCGCTCTGATCGGCGTGGCCATCGGCGGCTTCTGGTCGCTCTCGGCAGCGGTCGCCATGCGTCTCGTCCCCGACAGCAAGGTGCCGCGGGCCCTCGCCATCTTCAACGGCGGCAACGCTCTGGCGACGGTTATCGCGGCACCGATGGGCAGCCTGCTGGGCGGCCTCTTCGGCTGGCGTGCGGCGTTCCTGTGCCTGATCCCGGTCGCCGCCGCCGCCCTGGTCTGGCTCTGGTTCAGCCTGCCAGCCCTGACCCCGCAGGCCCGCCGAGCCCCGGGCAACATTTTCGCGCTGCTCAAGAGCCCCGCGGTTGCGCTCGGCATGGCGGCGACCGCGCTGTTCTTCATGGGTCAGTTCACCCTGTTCACCTACCTGCGGCCCTTTCTGGAAACCGTGACCAACGTCGGCGTCTCGACCCTGACGGTGATGCTGCTGATGCTCGGGTTCGCCGGGTTTGTCGGGACATCGCTCATCAACCGGCCGCTGGAGAGATCGCTCTATCCCACGCTCGTCGCCCTTCCGGTACTGCTGGCGCTGACCGGTCTCGGCCTCGTGCTTTTCGGCTCCAGCAGTATCGGCACCGGCTCCCTAATGATCGCGTGGGGGTTCATCGCGACCTCCGCCCCCGTCGGGTACTGGACATGGCTCGCCCGAACCCTGCCGAACGATGCGGAGGCGGGTGGCGGGCTCATGGTCGCCATCATCCAGCTTTCCATCACACTGGGCGCCACGCTCGGCGGACTGCTATTCGATGCCGGCGGCTACGTGCCGACCTTCCTGTCCAGCGCCATGCTGCTCCTCGCTTCGGGGGCGCTGGCAGTCCTGACGGCAATGCGTCTGCGCCGAGAGGCACACGGAGGAGGGTTCGGCGCATCACCGCAGCGCGCCACGTCCATCTGAGCAACTCGGCGCCGGGATCGACTGAACGGCGGCTCGGGTTCAGAATGCGTCACCCTTCTCCGCCGCGTGCGCGATCCGCTGGAGAAGCTCGTGCAGAGCGAGCGCGTCGGAGAAGGTGGGCGCCGTCGCCGTCCCATTGCGGATGTCATCTGCGAGTCGCTTGTAGATGCCGGCAACGTTGCGGGCACCCGCGAACTCCGGACGGCCCGAATAGAGCGAGGGATCCGGCATCCGGTCGACCATCTCGGTCTCGTCGCCGCGCGCGCCCTTGACGGTGAGCTGCATCATCTGCGCGTGCCCGAGTGGAGCCGTAACCTGGATGTCGCCCTCAGTGCCGTTGATCTCCCAGAGGAAGTTCGTGCCGCGGTTCTTGCCGCCTTTGTAGTGGAGCGAGAAAGCGGCACCGCTCGCCATCTGACCCTGCACCATCACCTGGTCGGCCGCGCTCTTGGGCTTTGTCTCACCGGTATCGGTCAAGGTTACGGTTTCGAAATTGGACAGTTTCACCGCCTTCAGGGGGCCGATATCGCCCAGCACGTCCTTCACCGCCGCCAGGGTGTGCGCCATCGGAATATCTTCCATCGTGGCACCGTTCGCTTTGTCGAAGAGGTAGGCGAGCGCCGAAGACGTCGTATCCGCCCAGTTGCCCCCTGTCCCGATGATCGAGGTCGCCAGCACATCGCCGACGAACCCGTCCGAGACGAGTTGCTTCAGGTACTCGACCTCGAGCGCGGCGCGTGCCTGCGTTCCCGCCACGGCGACGACACCCTTCTCCCTCGCGAGCGCCGTCAGCTTGCGAGCTTCCTCGAGGCCGTTCCCCAGCGGCCATTCGCAGTAGACGTGCTTCCCCGCGTCGAGCGCCAGTGAAATCAGCTCGAAGTGATACGGCACTTTCACGGTCACGGTGACGAGGTCGATGTCCTCCGAGGCGGCGAGGTCGGCGGGCGTCGCAAATGCGCGCGGTATTCCGAGCGCTTCGGCAGTTCGTGCCCCACTCTCCGGGCTGGAGTTGGCAACGCCCGCGACCTCGAAAGTGTCGCCAAGCGATTTCAGAGCCGGAATGTGGGCGTTGAATGCCCAATTGCTGTCGGGGTTGAGGCCGATGAAGCCGACCTTGATCGGATCCGCCATGGTCCGTGTCTCCTGTCGTGCCCGGGGCGAGGACGAGTGCCTCCATGATCCCGGACGGGTCCTGAATGTGCGACTTTCGTGACGTCGACCGTCCGTCACTGCAGGCTCCTCGTGCCTGATCTCGACAAGGTCGCGCCATGCATGGCTCGCGTAACCGAACCGCTCCCCCTTCAGCCGAAGGATGGAACGCGCTCAAAGCCACGTTTCAGATGAGAGATTTAGGCTTGCCGCTTCGAATGGCGTTGCGCTATTCGCGCTAAGACTTGCCTAATCGGATCAATGTTGCGGGCGGTGCCTGTCCCCGCCCATTCCGTGTGAGAACCCATGACCGACGACCTATCCGACCTCGCGGCGCGCGCGGTTGCGCTGGCTACGCCGGGAGCCAATGTGCCGCTGCTCGATGGCGTCGCGCTGTTCTCGGCAACTTCGACCGACAGTTCACTGGCGATGTTCTACGAACCCATGGCGTGCATCGTCCTGCAGGGCGAGATGGAGGTGACTATCGGCGCGGCAGTGCTCGACTACGCGCCCGGCACCTGTTTCGTGGGTTCCATCGACCTGCCGGTCACGGGGCGGATCACCCGCGCCAGCGTCACGCATCCCTATCTCGCGCTCAGCGTGACCTTGGGACGGGACGCGCTCGCAGATCTGATGGCCGAGTCACCCCGCGTCTCCGTGGAACGGGGCAAGTGCTACGCGTTCGGACCCGTGCCGTCCGGGGTGCTCGACGCATGCGGGCGGCTCCTGTCCCTGCAGGGTTCTCCCGACGATGTCGCCGTGATCGGCCCGATGATCCGGCGCGAAATGATGTACCGCCTGCTCCGCGGCCCCCAAGCGGCCGCCCTGCACCAGATCATTGCGTCCGATCCGAAGCTGGCGCAGGTGCGGCGCGCGTTGACGTGGATCCGCGAGCACATCGACGAGAGTGTCCCGATCCACGCCATGGCCACGTGCGCTGGGATGAGCGACGCGTCCTTTCATCGGCATTTTCGAGCCGCGACCGGGATGAGCCCGCTCCAATACCAGAAGTCCCTGCGTCTTCAGGCGGCGCGGCGGGCCATCCTCGCCGGCGCCGAAGTCGCGCACGCAGCCTTCGACGTAGGCTACCAGAGCGCGTCACAGTTCAGCCGGGAATATTCGCGCATGTTCGGCCTCGCGCCGTCGCGCGATGTAAAGCGCTTGTTGGACGCAGGTGGGACCGAACCGGCCGGAATGGCTCCGACATAACCCGAAAGGGTGTCGCCGCCTGAAGCCAATGCGCATCCGACTCGGGGAGACGGGGTTGCAGCGGGCCCGGTGGATGCCGTGCCCGCCATGCCCAAAGCCGTGTAGGGAGCCGGCAGCGACGACGCTGGCCCCTATTGGCTCACCACACGCCGCGCTCGAAGCACCGCGTATCCGTTCAGCACGAGGAACGCCATCGTCGCCAATGGCATGAGCGCGTGCGTGTGCTCCTGGTGGATGACGAGCGTCGTGACGGCCGCCGCCATCACCAGGATCCCGAGGGCCGTTCCGGCGAGGCGTGTCCGCGGAAAGACGACGAGCGCAGCCGTCGCGAGTTCCAGCGTCCCCGTCACGTAGTGGAAGCCATCCGGATAGCCCCAGTGCGAATACTCAGCCTGGATCGCGGATGTCGCGAAAATATTGGTGAGCCCGCCGAAGGCGAAGAACGCCGTCAGAAGCCATACCAACATCGCTCGCCATAGATGGGTCGTCATACTTGGAGTCCTTGTCTGCCGGCACGGTCTCCGCGGCTGTCTGGCCGGGACACCGCGCGTTGCACTCTGCCTTCAGGAAATCGGGGATGGCGTAGCCGCCGGTCCGGACGGGGCCGCTTCCGTCTCCGACGGTGACGCGTTCTTGAACGCGTCGGCCGCGGGGCCGGGGCGCTTCGTCCGGAAGAGCGCCAGAACGAAGACGAAGAAGACCGGCACGAAGAAGATCGCCAGCAACGTCGCCGAGATCATCCCGCCCAAAACCCCGGTGCCGATCGCGTTCTGACTGGCCGAGCTGGGCCCGTTGGCGATGGCGAGCGGCACCACGCCGAGAGTGAAGGCCAGCGAGGTCATGATGATCGGCCGGAACCGGATCCGCGCCGCCGCGACCGCCGACTCGAGCAGGCCCTTGCCCTCGGCATAATAGTCCTTGGCGAACTCGACGATCAGGATCGCGTTCTTGGCCGACAGGCCGATGATCGCGATCAGTCCGACCTTGAAGTAGACGTCGTTCGGGAGGTCCCGAACCATCACGGCGAGCACACACCCGATCACGCCGAGCGGCACCACCAGGATGACCGAAAACGGGATCGCCCAGCTCTCGTAAAGTGCGGCCAACAGCAGGAAAACGAACAGGATGCTGAGCGCCAGCAGGATCGGTGCCTGCGTGCCCGACTTGATCTCTTCAAGTGACTGGCCGGTCCACTCGTAGCCGAAGCCTTGCGGCAGCGCCTCGACGAGCCGCTCCATCTCCTCGATCGCCTCGCCCGAGGAGTGACCCGGCGCGGGCGAGCCGGCGAGCCGCACAGCCGGATACCCGTTGTAGCCGATGACCTGCGCTGGTCCCGTCTGCCAGTCGAGACTTGCGACGGCGGACAGCGGAACCATTCCGCCCCCGGAGTTGCGCACATTGAGCTTGAGGATGTCCTCAGCCTGCATCCGGCTGCCCTCTCGGGCCTGGACGACGACCCGCTGCATGCGCCCGCGGTTGGGAAAGTCGTTGATATAGGCCGACCCGAGATTGGCGGTGATGGTGTCGTTGATTTCCGCAAAGGTCACACCGAAGGCGTTGGCCTTCTTGCGGTCGATGCTCAGCATGAGCTGCGCGGCGAACGGCAAGCCCTCCGGGCGGATACCGACGATCTTGCCGCCGCCGCCGGCCGCACCCATCAGCTGGCCCGCCGCCCCCTGCAGCGCCGCTTGGCCCAGAAGACCGCGGTCCTGCAGGCGGAAGCTGAACCCCGCGGAGGTGCCCAGCCCCTCGATCGGTGGCGGCGACAGGGCGAAAGAGCGCGCATCCTTGAGGCTAAAGAGTTTCATGTTCGCGCGGCCGGCAATATCCTGCGCCGTATTTCCTTCGCCGCGCTCCTCCCAGTCCTTCAGCGTAACGAACATGATGCCGGCGTTTGGACCGTTGCCCGAGAAGCTGAAACCCTGGATGGCCACAGTGTGCGCGACACCCGGTTCGTCCGCAAAGAATCCCTCGATCTGCTCGATGGTCGACAGCGTGCGATTGCGACTCGCTTCAGGCGGCCCCAGGATGTCGACGATGATGTAGCCTTGGTCCTCCTCCGGCACGAAGGCGCTGGGAAGGTTGACGAAGAGGTAGCCGAGCCCCACAGCAAGCGCGAGGTAGACCGCCATCACTCGGCCCGCACGGCGGGCGAGCGCCCCCGCAACGCCGGCATATCCGTGCGATAGCCTGTCGAAACCGCGGTTGAACCAGGCGCCCGGACCGCGTCCGCCGTGGTGACCGTGCTTGATCGGCTTCAGGAAGGTGGCACACAGCGCCGGGGTCAGGGACAGCGCCAGGAAGGCGGAGAAGAGGATCGACACCACCATGGTGATCGAGAATTGGCGATAGATAACGCCCACCGAGCCCGGGAAGAAGGCCATCGGGATGAAGACACAGGCCAGCACCAGAGTAATACCGATGATGGCGCCGGAGATCTGGCCCATCGCCTTCACGGTCGCCGCGCGCGGCGGCAGACCCTCCTCGACCATGATCCGCTCGACATTCTCGACCACGACGATGGCGTCGTCGACGAGGATGCCGATAGCCAGCACCATCGCGAACATCGTCAGGATGTTGATGGAGAAGCCGGTGACGAACATCACCGCGCAAGTTCCCAGAAGCGCGATCGGGACGACGATGGTCGGGATCAGCGTGTAACGCACATTCTGCAAGAACACGAACATCACGACGAAGACGAGCACTACCGCCTCGGCGAGCGTGTGCAGCACCGTCTCGATGGAGGCGGCCACGAAGGGGCTGGTGTCGTAGGGGATCGAGTAGTCGATCCCCTCGGGGAAGTATTCAGCCAGTTCCTCCATCTTCTCGCGCACCGCGGCGGCGGTCGCCACAGCGTTGCCAGTGGGCGAGAGCTGGATGCCGATGCTGGCCGCCCACTGACCGTCGAGCCGGGTCGTGAGGTTGTAGTCCTCGCCGCCGACCTCGATGCGCGCCACGTCCTTGAGGAGGATGTTGGAGCCGTCCGGGTTGGCGCGCAGCACGATCTCGCCGAACTCGTCCGGATCGTTGAGCTGGCCCTCGACGAGCACTGTCGCGGTGAGGTCCTGCGCATCGGGCTGCGGGGCGGCGCCGATATGGCCGGCAGCGACCTGCGCATTCTGCGCGCGGATCGCCGTTTCGATGTCGCCAGCCGAGATGTTCAGCCCGACCATCCGGTCCGGATCGACCCAGATCCGCATCGCCCGCTGCGCCGCGAAGAGCTGGGCCTTGCCGACACCGGGAAGGCGTCGCAGCTCACCGAGCAGGTTGCGCGTGGCGTAGTCGCCCAAGGCGATCTGGTCGCGCGCGCCGTCGGTGGAGGTGAGCGTCAGGAACAGGAGATAGCCGGCGCTCGCCTCCTCCACAGTGACACCCTGCTGGATCACCGGCGCCGGCAGCCGCGCCTCGACCCGCGCGATCGCATTCTGGACGTCAACGGTCGCGAGTTTCGTGTCGGTGCCGGGCTCGAACGTCGTGGTGATCGTCACGGAGCCGGACGAGTCGGACGTCGATTCGAAATATTGCAGTCCGTCGACGGTGTTGAGCTCGTCTTCGATCAGGCGGGTGACGCCCTGGTAGATGTCCTGCGGCGAGGCCCCCGGATACACGGTGCCGATCGTCAGCTGCGGCGGCGCGACCTTGGGATATTGGGAGATCGGCAGCGACGGCAGCGCGATCACGCCTGCGATCGCGATAAAGATGGCAATAACCCACGCCATCGTGGGTCGCGCGATGAAGAAGCTAGCCATGGGTCAGCGGATCTCCGCCGTGTCGGTGCCCACCGCATCGGCTGCGGCCTCGGAGCCGGCCCCCGTGCCATCAGCCAATGCGACCGGCTGCCACGGCTGCGGCGAGACCTTGCCGCCGGGCTGAACCTTCATGGTGCCGTTGACGACGACGACATCTCCGCTCTGCAAGCCGCTCTCGACGACCCAGTCAGACCCTGTCGCCTCACCCAGACTCACGGCACGCAGCTCGGCGACCTCATCCTTGATGATGTAGACCTGCGCCGCTCCCTCCGCCGAGCGCACGACGGCGCGTTGCGGCACGACGATGGCCTCATTACGGACCGCCTGCACGATCCGAACGCGGATGTAGAGCCCCGGTAACAGATCGCGTTTGGGGTTCGGAAACTCCGCGCGCAACGTGACCTGCCCCGTAGTCGGGTCAACGCTGGCGCTTGAGAACAGCAACTTGCCGGGGTGAGGGTAGAGCGCGCCGTCATCCAGAACGAGCTGCACGCGTGCCTGTCCGGGTGCTGGGCTCTGCAACTTTCCCTGCTCAACGGCTCGCTTGAGGGCAAACAGCTCGGCCGAGGATTGCGTGAAGTCCGCGTAGACCGGATCGATTTGCTGGATCAGCGCCATGTTCTGCGGCCCGTTGGCCGTCACGAGGGCACCCTCCGTCACCAAGGCGCCGCCGATGATCCCCGTGATGGGAGCCATGACCTCGGTATAGCCTAGGTTGATCCTCGCCTCGTCGAGCTGAGCCTCGGCAGCGGCGACGTCCGCCTCGGCCTCGGCCATTGCGACGGAAGCTCTTTCGAATTGGGCGATGCTGTTGACCTTGCGGTCACGCAGCGACTCCTGACGCTTCAGCTCCAATGCCGCGTTCTTATGTGTTGCCTCAGCGCGCTGCAATGCGGCTTGGGCACTCGCAACACGGACTTCGAAAAGTGCCGGGTCGATGCGAAACAACGTCTCGCCCTTCTGAACGAGCGTGCCCTGCTCGAATATGCGCTCCTGCAATATGCCCGATACCCGAGCCCGGACCTCGGACACACGCGTCGCGGCGATCCGGCCGGGAAGTTCATTGACTACAGGGACGGACTGTCCCTGTAGCGTCACGACGTCCACGGCGGGCGGCGGTGCATTCCCCCACTGGGCCAAGGCCGAACCGGTGGCCGCCATGAAGATCGTGGACGCCAGCAGGCATGAGACAGGAACAGCTCGTGGACTCAAGGTCTTCATTGCGGGACCCGGATTGTTGGGAATGCGATGGCTGCCGAAGGCGGCAGCATGTGTCCCCACCCGGCCAGGGCGACCGTCGCGGGGTTCGGGATGCGGAAGTGGTCGTCAGCGCGCGACCAGAAGCGGGAACGGCGCGCTCTTGAAGAGGTCATGCGTCACGCCACCGAAGATCCGCTCGACCATTCGGCTGTGACTGTAGGCCCCCAGAACGATGAGATCGGCAGCGACCGCGGTGGCCGTATCAAGGATGACGCTATGCACGGGGACTGCCGCGGACTCGCACTGCATCACTGTCACCTTGACGCCGTGGCGGCTGAGATAAAGGGCTATATCGGCGCCTGGCTCCTCGCCACGGCGCGCGTTGTCGGGCCCATCGACGACGAGGATCCAAACCTCATCGACCTGCTTGAGCAGCGGCAATGATGCGGTGATTGCCCTTCGCGCTTCGCCGCTAGCGTTCCAGCCGACGAGAACACGTTCGGGCGGCCCATCGCCATGCGTCTCGAACCACTCGTCTGGCACGACGACGAACGGAACGCCCGCGGCGAACAGCTCGGTTTCCGGCCAGATCGCGGTCTGACGCTCGTGATAGAGCGGCCCGGTGACAACGATGTCGACGTGCAGAAGGTTGAGCTGGATGTGTCTAGCGGCCTCGAACTCTCGCACGACGCGAAACTCCTGGCTGCCACGCTCGCCCATATTCCGCGAGAAGGCCTGTCGTGCCGCCTCGATCGCGTCCAGTTGCCCAACCGTATCGACGGTGATGACATCGTGGATCGCGTCATCACCGCGCGCATACATGCTCGACGGCTTGGTTTCCCAAGTGGTCGGAACGACGCAGATCGCGATGATGTGGGCTTCGTGCTGCCGCGCTAGCCCGACGGCATATAGGATCGGATCGGCGCACGCCGGCGCCGGGTCGACAAACACAGCGATAGTGCGGAATGCCATCTTCTAACGCACCCTTCGACCATGCATGTTCACCGAATCGGTCAGGACTCGAGGGGGCCTCAATGGCGGCACGATAGTGGTCATGATTCCATTCCACCCCAACCCGCACTGGCGCCGGTGAGGGTGTTGGCGGTATCTCCGTCTAGGTGCCGATAGCTTCGGTTGTGCCAAAGGAGTGGTGCACGTTCGGTGGTCGTATTCGCATCCGCGACGGCCCCGACGAAGAGCACATGCGTGGTGGTCGTCATCGTTCCGATCAACTCGCAATCGAGGACGGTCACGGCCCCCTTCAGACGTGGGTGACCGGATCCCCACTGCTCCCAGCGCCCGAGCTCGAACCGCCTGTTCGACGAGAGGCCGCCGGCGAAGGCGTCGCCCAGACGTTCCTGATCGGAGGCGAGGACGGCGTAGGAGAATCCGTCAGCGCGAATGATGAACTCGGCGAGGCGGCTGGTCACGTCGATGGAAACCAGGATTGCCGGCGGTTGCACCGAAAGCGAGATCGCTGACGTCACGGTCCGGCCGACACGCTCCGCGTCGACTGCGGCCGTGACGATACCCACGGTGGAGGCCATCGACGACATAGCCGACCGGAACGCGGTGTCAGCGGCCGGCCGCCGGCTTGGCGGCTTCAATCTGATGGAATGATGCGAGTTGAGGCTGGCGGGAGCAGCTCGAGAGGCGCTGACGCTCATGGTTGATGACTCCGCACCCGCAGGCCGCAAGGCTATGGCCCAGCCCTATGCAAGGTGCTTTCGCATGGCACGAAGGGCTAGCCGAGGTTCGCTTCAGCAAACTCGTAGTTGGCAAGCTGATCGAGGAAGTTGGTGACGTAGTCGGGCCGCCGATTGCGGAAATCGAGGTAGTAGCTGTGCTCCCACACATCGAGGCCCAGGAGCGGTATCCCGTCCCCGGTGGCGATGGGGTTCGAGCCGTTCGGTGTCTTCGTCACCTTGAGGCGACCATCGCTGGCGAGGATGAGCCACGCCCAGCCCGATCCGAACTGGGTGGTCGCCGCCGTCTTGAAGTCATCCTTGAAGATAGCAACCGAACCGAAGTCCGCGATCATCTTGGTTTCAAGCCTGCCGGGGATCCGTCCTCCGCTCGGTGACAGCGCCTTCCAGAAGTGAAGGTGATTCCAGTGCTGTCCGGCGTTGTTGAAGACGCCGGCGAGCTCGGGCTGTGCGGCCGAATACAGTATGATCTCCTCAAGCGACTTGCCCTGAAGATCGGAATTCGTCTCCACGAACCCGTTGAGTGCCGTGACGTACGATTGATGGTGTTTGCCATGATGCAGCTCGAGCGTATCCTGGCCCATGCCGCGTTCGGCCAGATCGCACGGTGCGTACGGCAGCGTCGGTAGTTCGAATGCCATCTCGGATTCCCTGGTCAGCGGAGGCGGGCGGTTGTCCTGCGACGCCCGAGTCGCTATTTTCAAAGCGAACCCTTTGAAAACCGCACAGCGGAATATGTCAAGCAATAACTTGGAAAATTCTTCACGCACCCCCCGCAGCTCCTCCGAGCGCATCCTCATGGCGTTGAAAATGCACGGATCTTTGACGTCGTCTGCGCTGGGAAAAACGCTCGGCACGACGGGAGAAGCGGCACGTCAACAGCTGGTCCGGCTTGCGGACGAAGGCCTCGTCGAAGCCACGAGCGAGGCAAAGGGGGTCGGCCGCCCTCGCCAGCTCTGGGAACTGACCGCGAAGGCGCAGGCCCGGTTTCCCGATACGCATGCTGCGCTGACGGTGCAGCTTCTCGATCTCGTCCGCACGCATGTCGGCAATACCGCCCTCGATGCGATCATCAACGCGCGGGAGGCCGACACGCGGGCGATCTACGAGCGCGAGCTGTCCCGGAAGTCCGAGCTTCCGGACAAGCTTGAGGCACTGGCAAGGTTGCGTTCGGAAGAAGGCTACATGGCGCAGTGGAGCGAGGAGAGGGACGGATCGTTCCTGTTCATCGAAAACCATTGCCCGATCTGCGCTGCAGCATCGGCGTGCCAGGGTTTCTGCCGCGCGGAGCTGGATGTGTTTCGTGCGGTCCTCGGCCCCACGGTCTCCGTCGCACGAACCGAACACATCGTCGGAGGGGGGCGCCGTTGCACTTACGTCGTGCAGCGCAATCCGGAAGATTATGCTGGCAAGCGGCAAAATCCTGACGCCAAGGTTGTCAACGCCGATCCAAATCTGACCCCCTTTCAGGGGCCGCGCCGATCGTAATCTGACCCACCCTCGTGTTCAGGCTGCCTCCCTCTCGGAGGCCGTCGCCGGTATGAGGCTGATCCTGCCCCGTTCGAGTGGACACCGATGATAGGCCTTCAAGCCAAAGTCGGAGTGTTCCAAGATGAGCGAGAGACGACGTTGTTGTCGCGCAGGCACATCCGCCGGGGTCGGCTCGTCCCGCTTGCCACGACGAGATCACGTCAATTAACCTCACGGTCATACTTTTAGCATGGCGTCGGAGGCCGATTTTGAGAGCAATACTGCGTTTTATCGCTTGTCTCGTGATAACCCTCTTCGCGGCCACGCCGGCGATGGCCACCTTCACCTTTATCGAGATCTGCAACCCCCACCGTGAGCCGGTCTACGCCGCCATTTACGAATGGGGCGGTGCCTTCTCGGCCGACCGCGTGCTCGGCTGGGCAGTTCTTTCCCGCTCGGAGCCGTGCCTCACGGAAACCATCGGTGCATATGATCGGCGTGCCTTCGCCTTCGCGGTGCCGGATGGCGACGGACTTATGGTCCCGCTACGCTTCCGGTTTTCCCAGCGCGGCGGGGGCTTTCCAGGCATGCTCGATGCTCTCTGCGTTCCCGTGCAGAAGAGATTCCCGGCGCGGTTCGAACGCCGCGGCAACCCCTCTTCACCATGCGCTGACGGATATGTGCCGTTGGCCGTGTCGATCAACGTTCAGGGCGGCAACATGGACGAGCGCTTCACATGGGAAGTCTACCGCCCCTCACGACTGCCGCCCACTGATCCGGCCTATGCCCGAGAGTGGCGGAAGCGTTTTGCACCGCCCAAGCCCACGGTCGATGCGACGCCAACCGCTCCATCACGAAAGGCCTGGTCGAACATCCTGGAGCGGGACCTTCCATGCCATGCCCGGCCGGGCAACGACAGTTCGCCCCATGATCCCTCTGCGACTGTCGTTTCGAAGCAGAAGGCAGAGATCCAGCGCCTGTGGGAGCGGCATTGCCGCGGCAAGGGCAACGACTGCCAGAAATACGTGCAGTCACGCATCATGGAACCGCTCGCCGAGGCGTTCGTCACCGCCTGCGAGAGAAGCGACGCGCCGCCCAAGCCATGCGTTTGCGAATCTCGGCGCAAAGATCTTGCTCTTTATCGACGCAATCGTTCCGAGACAGCCAACTATCCAAAAGGACACCTGACGATGTTCGAGCGGATATTCGAGCGCACCGGTGACCTCGAGCGACACGTCGCCGCCGCCGCGCGAAGCATGCCCGTGGATGATCGCCCGCGCCTGCCGCCTGCCGCTGGCCTCAAGACGGCAATACCACCACGGAACGAAGCCGCCAGACCGGCGGTAGGGTTCACGACGCAGTAACGCAGTCTTGGATCGAGAAGCAGCCGCGAGTGCCCCCGCCGGTCAAACCTCTATCTTTGACACGGGGGCTGACCGCTTCCGCAGCCTCACCCCAGCGCCGCCCCCGTTCTCGGGGATGAACTCCACGCCTGCGTCTTCGAGGGCACGTTGTAGAGCCTGAAGCGTCGATTGCTTCGCATCGCTGCCTTTCTCGATACGGGTAACGGTGTTTGCAGTGACACCGGCAGCGGCGGCAAGGTCGCGCACCCCCCAACCAACCGCCGCCCTCGCCATCCTCATTTGCACCGGCGTCATTTGTACCCTGTCCCTATTCGGGTTGACAAAACGAACATTTATCCGCATCAATAGGGACACTGTACAAACAGCTCGCTACAGGAGCAATGAGACAATGCCGAACACCACAGTTCCGGCGGACGGGGAAGCCATGCCCGACGCCAAGACCATTGCAGCGAATAGGACCGTCGCCGAAGCCGAAAGGACGCCCACGCTCTCCAACCTGATCGACGACTGGGACTCGCTGGAGGCGCGCATCAGGTTCTACGCAGCAGGCGCGGAGTCCATTGCCGGGGATGGGGTCCGCCACTCGTGCGGAGACGCGATGCTTCGCGCCAGCGACGACCTGATCGAGTCGTCGACCAGTTCGAAGAGATGCTCAACGCTTTCGCCGATGCGCATCGGGCGGAGGTGGCGCGATGACCGCGGCGCCGAACAACACCGCCGATGCAGCAGTGTTTCGAGAAATCTACGACGCGTTCGCAGCGCTTGAGGATCGCATCGCCTTCTATTGCGGCGGAGCGGAGCACTTCGTTCTCGAGCTATCCGGCGGGACATGCGCCCCGCTCTTGCGTGCCAGCGACGATCTCGAAGACGGAGTTGCTGAGTTCAAGGCGTTGCTCGACTCCTACCCTCATCACCTCTCGACGAGTGCAGGGGCCGAGGCATGACGATCGAACTGAAAGACACATACGACATCGACGATGTCAGGTCCGGAATTACCACCAGCCTGGACGCCCTTGAGAGCATCCGGCAGCGCGTTCGCCTCATCAGGTTAGCGGTGACGAGCGACCTTTTGGGGGACTACGGATCAGACCCGATCGCCCAAGGTCTCGATGATCTTCACGTCGATATCGAGCACCATCTGGTCGACCTGCGAGGCGTCCAGATCATGGTCCGTCGTTTCGCTCAGGAACCGTGACGCCGGATTTCACGGATTGGAAAACATGAGGGCGGGTCCGAGATCGGAGCCCGCCCTTTATTCATGCAGAGGTGGGAGCAGAGGGTCTAGGTGGTGCTTGAACGAATGCGCGCGTAGGGCGCTGACGTCTCGTCATTCAGCGCCCCGAAGATCGCATGCGCGGTCTCTTTCGATCCACCGACAGTGAATGCACCCTTGGGAGTGAACTTGCCGGCGATGCCCTCCCATTGGCGCCCGCGCGCCCAGTCGACGGCTTCCAGCTTCGCGAGTTGAGCGTTGAGACCCCGGCGGCGTTGGTCCGGCCCGTCCGCTGCGAGGAGCGGGTGGCCCATCGCGCCGAGCGCTGACAGGACGGCCGGCGCGGATGCGACCGTGTCGTCTCGATTCTCAAGGGCGTCGCCAATGAGACCGGTCACGCCCCGCCACCACTCCACCGCGGCTTCGAGGACAGCGGCCTCCCGACCTGCCGGCAGCGGCACCGGCCTTGCGCCGTATTTCGTCCCGCCGATCCCATGCACGAAGGTAACGCATGCGCCCCGCAAGGCGGAGATCGTGGTCACCTCAGGATCTGACGCCCTCAACTGACGCCTGGTGCGACTGATGCGTCCTTCGAAGAAGGGAACGCGTGCCTCAAGGTCGCTGGTGAGGCGCGTAAGCGGGTCTCTCGCATCCATGCCGATGCTGACGGCCGCGTTGGGCCGCACGCCGAGCACGTTGAGATCGTGGAAGGCCTGCCGCGCCCATGCATTTCCCAGCCCCTTGCAAATGTAGACCGCGACGGCGCTGTCCTTTGTCTCAGGCATCCGGTTGGCAGCCTCATAGCGCGCGGCGAGCTGGGTCTCACCATCGATCGCCACCAGCTTCACCCCGTAAGGGATCAGCACCGTCCCGACGCTCATCTGAGGATCGAGGGCAGTCTCCAGCGGCGCCTCGCTGTAGAGGATGATCGTCGGGGTGATGCCGGGCTGGCCGTTGTGCAGGCTGATCACATAGTCGGCTTGCGCACCGACGTTCTTGGCTTTCGCGCCCTCGAAGAGCCGCTGCACCTTGAGGCGGATCTCTCGCAGGTCCTGCGCATCCTTCGATGCGGCGAGCTTGCGCTTGTCCTCCGTGTCACGCGGGTCCGGAGCGATCTGGAAGAGCTGCGGCGACTTCACCCGCGCGAGAAAGCGGTGCTCGTCGATCTGCACGCCAGCGAGGATGTGGCCCTCGGTCGGGTTGAGCCGTGCTGTTGAGTCAGCGAACATCGGCCACCTCATAAATTCGGGTGCCGCGCTGACACTGTGCTGACACAGCGGAAAGTGGGAACGAGGCCCACTCTCTTAACAGATTGAAAACATTGGTCGGAGCGGCGGGATTCGAACCCACGACCCCTTGACCCCCAGTCAAGTGCGCTACCAGGCTGCGCTACGCTCCGTCGTCGGATGGACCTATAGGGTTTGATCGGCCGGCGCAAGCGGTGCCGTACGCTTTGACGGAGCCCCGGTCCAAACCGCGCCCCCAGCCCCGACACAGCCCGATGCGCCATGCCGGACCGGACGTCCGACCGCCCGGGAGATGCACCATGCGCCGACTGATCGCGCTCGCGGCCATGAGCCTCGCCGGTGTCCTGACCGGGCCGCCGATCGCGGCGACGGTCGTCGAGATCGAGGTCCGGCTCGACCGCCCGGTCGGTCCCCACCGTATCGAGGCCGCGAGGCGGCAGGGGATCGCCGGCGCGCTCGCCACCATGCCGCCCGCCGACATCGCCGCGCTGCGCCCGCTCCGGCCGGGCGCCGCGGTCGCCGGCGAGAGCGCCGAGGACAGGGCGATGCGGTCCGTCGTCGTCGTGCAGGACGCGCCCGACCGCCTGCGGATCGAAGTCTCCTCGGGTCAGATGCTGGCGGCGCACGCCATCGCGAGGAGCGTGCGCGACCGCCTCGACGCCGGCGGCCCGTCGCGCTTCCGCCTCGCTCACCGCACGGAGGGGCAGTGGGGGCTCGGCATCGCCTACATGACCTTGGCGGGAAGTCTCGCGGCACTGCTGCTCCGGGCCATCGCCGCGATCCGCCAGCGCCTCGGGCGGCGCACGTCACGCTGACCCGGGGAACTGCGCCTCAGCCGCGCTCCATCCACTTGATGAGAAGGCCGACCGGGATCACCCAGAGGAGGCCCGCCACGACATAGTAGGCGAGTTGGGTGACGCCGTTGGTGCCAGGGAGCAGGCGCGCCGCCAGCACCATCGCCATCAGCACGTAGATAAACAGGAAGGTGACGGTCACCAGCGTACCGATCAGCTTCCTCACCCGGATGTTCACGTCGTCCCTCCCAGTCCCGTCGGCCCTCTTTCGATGGTCCCGGTCAATTTGTCCAATCCGGAGATGGTCGCGGCGTCGTCGCAGCGGCCATAAAGCCTTTGGCTTGGTCCCCCGTCGCGGCTAGATCAGAGCCCATGCAGGAAGAGCCCACGCAAGTGCCCGTGCGATCGCACGCTTCAATCGTCTGGTGGCTGCGCATCGTCGCCGCCTTCGTCATCGCGACGCTCGTGGTCGGCGGAGGGACGCGTCTCACCGACTCCGGGCTGTCGATCACGCTGTGGCAGCCCATCGTCGGCGTCATCCCGCCGCTCACCGACTCGGCCTGGAACGAGGCGTTCGCGCTCTACCAGAAGATCCCGGAATACGCGCTCGTCAACCACGGCATGACGCTCGCCGAGTTCAAGGAGATCTTCTTCTGGGAGTGGGCGCACCGGCTGGTCGCGCGCTCCATCGGCCTCGTCTTCGCGATCCCGCTCGCCTTCTTCTGGATCCGCGGGATGCTGCCGGGCTGGTTCAAGCCGTGGGCGATCGGCCTGCTGGCGCTGGGGGGACTGCAGGGCGCGGTCGGCTGGTGGATGGTCACGTCCGGCCTCACCGAGCGCGTCGACGTCAGCCAGTACCGTCTCGCGATCCACATGACGCTGGCGTGCGTGATCCTTTCCCTGGCGGTGTGGCTCTCGGTCCGCCTCGGCGGGAAGGCGCGGCGGACCGTGGTGCCGGGCGGCGTCGCGGCGGTCTCGAAGGTGCTGCCGTTCCTCGTCCTGGCGCAGATCTTCCTCGGCGCGCTGGTCGCCGGGCTCGACGCCGGGCTCGCCTCCGACGAGTGGCCGACGATGGCGGGCGCTCTCATCCCCGACGGGCTCGGCCTGATGCACCCCTGGTGGATCAACGCGTTCGAGAACCCTCTGACGGTGCAGTTCGACCACCGCGTCGCCGGCTACATCCTCTGGATCGTGACCCTCGGCCTCGCGCTGGCGGCGCGGCGCACGGGGGCGGCGGCGCGCACGACGGCGCTCGCGGCGATCGTCACCGTCCAGGCGGCGATCGGGATCACGGTGGTGCTGCTGCATGTGCCGGTGCATCTGGCGCTGACGCACCAGTTCGTCGCGGCGATCCTGCTCTGGGTGGCCGTCGACAACGCGGCCCGCGTGGCGGCCGCCGCGGCGCCGGCCCTGTCGGAGGAGCCGGTCCGGGCCTGAGGGGCGCCGGACGCGCGGCAGGCGATGGATGGCGGCCGCCCGGGAGCGGCCGCCGGAGGGCGTTACTTGCCGAGCGCCTGGTCGAGATCGGCGATGATGTCCTCGGCATTCTCGATGCCGACCGACACGCGCACCACGTCCGGGCCCGCACCGGCGGCGATCTTCGCCTCGGTGGAGAGCTGGCGGTGCGTCGTCGACGCCGGGTGGATCACCAGCGAGCGCGTGTCGCCGATGTTCGCCAGGTGCGAGAATAGCTCGAGGTTCGAGACCAGCGAGACGCCCGCGTCGTACCCGCCCGCGAGACCGAACGTGAACACCGCGCCGGCCCCGTTCGGGCAGTACTTCTTGGCGAGCTCGTGGTACTTGTCGCCCGGCAGGCCCGGGTAGCTGACCCACGACACCTTCGGGTGCGTCGACAGGAATTCGGCCACCTTCTGCGCGTTCTCGCAGTGCCGCTGCATGCGCAGCGCCAGCGTCTCGATGCCGGTCAGCACCAGGAACGCGTTCATCGGCGACAGCGCCGCGCCGAGGTCGCGAAGCCCCAGCACACGCGCCGCGATCGCGAAGGCGAAGTTGCCGAAGGTCTCTGCCAGCACCATCCCGTCATATTCCGGGCGCGGCTCGGACAGCATCGGGTAGCGCTTGTCGCCGACCCAGTTGAACGTGCCGCCGTCGACGATCACGCCGGCGATGGAGTTGCCGTGGCCACCGAGGAACTTCGTCGCCGAGTGGACGACGATGTCCGCGCCGTGCTCGAACGGGCGGATCAGGTACGGCGTCGCCATCGTCGAGTCGACGATGAGCGGCACGTTCGCGTCCTTCGCGACCTTGGCGATCGCGTCGAGGTCCATGATCACGCCGCCGGGGTTGGCGATGGACTCGCAGAAGATCGCCTTCGTCTTGTCGGTGATCTGCGCGGCGAAGGACGACGGATCGTCCGCGTCCGCCCACTTCACGTTCCAGCCGAAGTTCTTGAACGAGTGGGTGAACTGGTTGATCGAGCCGCCATAGAGCTTGTTGGAGGCGACGAGCTCGTCACCCGGCTGCATCAGCGTATGGAGGACGTTGACCTGTGCGGCATGGCCCGACGCCACCGCGAGCGCGGCGGTCCCGCCTTCCAGCGCCGCGACACGCGCCTCGAGGACGGCGTTCGTCGGGTTGGTGATGCGGGTGTAGATGTTGCCGAACGCCTGCAGCCCGAAGAGCGAGGCCGCGTGATCCACGTCGTCGAAGACGTAGGACGTGGTCTGGTAGATCGGCGTGGCGCGCGCGCCGGTCGTCGGATCGGGCTGCGCGCCGGCGTGGATGGAGAGTGTGTTGAAGCCGGGAGACTTCTCGGCCATGACGGTTCCTCCGTGGTTTCGCCCACTTCTGGGTCAACGCCACGGATGCGTCAAACAGTACTGTGAAGTTCCCGTCGCCGCGCGAGAGTTCCCCGGCCGGCGGCGACGCTAGCGTGAGAGCGCGGGCGGGTGCGCGCGGCCGGCGAAGGCGGCGTCAGTCGGGCGGCTGGACCTGGACGCCTTCGCCCGGACCGGGGGCCGACGCCCGCTCCTTGCGCGCGCGGACGGACTGGAGCGCGGCGCTCGCCGCCTTCATCGCCGCCTTGGCCTCGATTTTCCGTGCCAGCGGACGGGTGCGCCGCAGCACCGTCGACATCGGCCGCGCGGCCCGGGTCTCGACGAACGCGAAACCGCGGTCCACCGGGCCGGAATACGCCCTGAGGCGCCGCACGTAGACGCGCGCCGTCGCCGAGATCGTCACCAGCAGGACGATCCCGATGGCGAGGAGGGGGACGCCGGTCGGGAGAGGAGTCGGCGCGGTGATCGCGCCGATGACGAGACACGCGATCCCGACGACGATCAGAGCAGTCTTACGCAACCCATTCGGCAAACGCTTCATGTCAGCCTCGCCCCATATGCGGGCGTTCCGGGAGAAACCAACCACACCGGACTCTATAAGCGGCGAAACACTCCTCAGCGTTGCGGCTTCTGGAAGACCTGCACCTTGGAGAGGAACGCTGGCCAGCCGGCCATGAGCTCGAGCCCTGCATCAGCGAATAATGCAACGATGTCCTCAGTCAAGTAGGAGCGATAGTAAGGCTCGTGAAAGAGCTGCGGGAACAACTCCAGAAGCCCATCAAGCTCAGCGGTATCACCTGTCTGCAAACTATCGATGACAATGACGCGGCCGCCCGGTGCGACGACGCGCGCCATCTCCGCCGCCACCTGCCGGCGCACCTTCGGCGGCAGTTCATGAAAGAGGTAGATCGTCGAGACGATGTCGAAGCCGCCGGTCGCAAACGGCAGGCTCTCGGCCGCCGCGACCACCGCGCCGCTGCCGGAACGCGAGCCCACCTTGCTGCGGGCGAGGCCGACATAGGGCTCGGAGAGGTCGCTCGCGACGATCGGCAGGCGGGGGAAGGCCTGGCGCACGTCCCGCAGGAACGAGCCGGATCCCGACGCGACGTCCAGCATGGCGAGCGTGCGCTGGTCGCGCTCGCGCACCATTTCGGCGATCGGGACGAGACCCTGCCGCCGCATCGCCGCCGCGGCGCCGAGGAACAGCGTCTCGACCTGGGTGTCGTAGAGCCTGGCGGAGTCCTCCGTCATCCAGCCGTCGGTCTGGAAGTGGAAGTTCTGCATGTAGTAGCGCGGGCGCTTGCCGCCGCTGCGGTCGACCTCCTGGTGGGACCGCGTCGCCCGGCGGCGCACGATGTTGGGAATGTCCTTCAGGTACATCCCCCGCCGCTCGATGAGGCCGCGCAGGCCGTCCGGCTCGTCCACCGGCATCGGATAGAGGCCGGCCTCGACGTTGGCGAGGTCGCGAACGAGGAGCTTGCGCACGTGCTTCAGCAGTTCGGCGCGGTTCGGGATTCCGGCCGGCGCCTCGATCACCGGCTTGGGCGGGGGCGGAAGGTCGCGGCCCGCCTCCCGGCCGACCCGGACGCCGGCCGCGTTCTGCGACGCGTACCAGCCGACGCGCGCGGCCTGGGCCAGCCCGAAGCGGGCGCGCATGGCGAAGCGTTCCACCGGCGTCATCGCGTACCCTCCAGAGTGGCGACCACCTCGATATGGTCCGTGCCCACGAACTGGTCGACCGGAACCACCTGCGTGATTGTGTAGCCGCCCTCGACGAGGATCGCGAGGTCGCGCGCCAGCGTCCTCGGCTCGCACGAGACGGCGACGATGCGCGGCACACTCGAGCGGGCGAGGGAGGTCGCGACCGCTTCGGCCCCGGCGCGCGGCGGGTCGAACACCACCGCGTCGACGTTGAGCTCCTTCGGCGACAGCGGATGCTGCATCAGGTTGCGGCGGATCGCGGTGAGGCCGCGCCGCCCGCTGGTGTGCGCCATCCCCGCCTCCAGCGCGTCGAGGGCGGGGCCGTCGATCTCCACTGCCGTGACCTTCGCGGTGCGGGTGAGGGGGACGGCGAACGTGCCGAGGCCGCAGAAGAGGTCCGCGACCGTCGCCGCGTCGCCCACCGCGGCGGTGACGAGGTCCACCATCAGCGTCTCGCTGGCGCGGCTCGCCTGCAGGAAGGCCGCTGGCGGGAACGGGACGGAGACGCCGTCGAAGACGACCGCCGGCACCTCGCGCATGATGGCGATCTCGCCGTCGACCGTGACCCGCAGGATGCCGGGTGCATCCACCATCAGCGGCCGGCGGCGGGGAGCCTTGCCGCGCCGCTTGCCGCCCTTCGGCGGCTTCGGTGCCTCGCGGGTGACGGCGAGGTCGATGCCGTTGCTGCAGAGCGTCGCGGTGAGGCGCGCCTTGCCGGCCTCGGCGGCCGCCTTGCCGATCGCCCGGATCTCCGGGAGCGCCGCCGCGAGCGCCGGGTCGAGCGCCGGACAGGCGGCGACGTCCACCACCTCGTGCGAGCGGGCCGCCTGATAGCCGACGCGGACTCCCGCCTTGTCGGCGACGGCGGTAAAGGTCGCGCGGCGGCGGCTCGCGAAGGGGAGGCGGCGAAGCGGCTCGACCGGGACAGTGATGCCGCGGGCGGCGAGCACCGCCACGACCGCCGCGCGCTTTGCCTCGGCATAGTCGTCCGCCGGCCGGTCCAGCGCGCTGCACCCGCCGCAGCGGCCGAAGAGCGGACAGGACCCGACCGCCGCCGGCACGGCGCCGCCGGGCGCGGTATCGACGGCCTCAGGCACGGCGCTCACAGCCGCTCCGCCGCGAGCAGCCACTCGCGGTTGCCGTCTCCGCCCTCGATCGGCGAGGGGATCGCATCCGAGACCGAATAGCCGCAGGCGGCGATCGCGGCGCTGACGTCGGCGACCGCCCGGAGCGCCGCCGGCTCGTCCTTGACGATGCCGCCCTTGCCGATGTGCGCCGGCCCCACTTCGAACTGCGGCTTCACCAGCGCCACGAGGCGCGCGCCGGGCGCGGCGAGCCCGAGTGCCGGCGGCAGCGCCAGCCGCAGCGAGATGAAGCTGACGTCGGACACGATGAGGTCCGGCGCATAGGCAAGGTCCGCGCCGCTCAGATGCCGCGCGTTGACACCTTCCATCACGGTCACCCGCGGGTCGCCCCGCAGCGATGCGGCGAGCTGGCCGTGGCCGACGTCGAGCGCCACCACATGCGCCGCGCCGCGTGACAGAAGCACCTCGGTGAAGCCCCCCGTCGAGGCCCCGACGTCGAGCGCGCGCGCGCCCGCCGGGTCGATCCCGAACGCGTCGAGCGCCGCGATCAGCTTGTGCGCGGCCCGGCTGACCCACGACTCGCCGACGGTCTCCAGCAGCGTCCCGCCGCCGACCCGGTGCGCCGCACGCGTGACGACCTGCCCGTCCACCCGGACCGCCCCGCGAAGGATCGCCTCCCGCGCCTGGCTCCGCGTCCGGCTGAGCCCGCGCTCCACCAGCGCCTGATCGAGCCGCATCACCTCGCGCCCCATGTCGGCGGGACGGAGAAGTGGCGGGATCGGGGGAATGCGGAGCGAACGGACATGCCGGACGTTCTAGCGCGTTCGCCGTCCGGCTGGAACGGTTCCAGGGCCGGCGATCCCCTTCCTCTCGGCGGGTGGGCGGCCCGGGGGGAGGCGCCGAAGGGGCTCTGGCCTCACCAGAAAACAGGGCGGGGCGCCTGTCCCCCGGAGCCGGCCATCGCTTCAGAAGCCCTGAGCCATGGAGGGAGGCCGCGCAAGGCACACTTCGTTCTTCGGCCTTGCGCGGCCTCCCGCCATGGCTCCGACCGGGCTTCAGCGACGGCCGGCTCCGGGAAACAGGCGCAGGGCCGTGCCCGTGGCGCCGCCAGCGGGACCGCCTCGCGGGGAAGGAAGGGAAGGGAAGTGGAGAGGAGACGAGAGAGGACGGTTTGTATGGGGTGGGTGGCTTCTTGGGCTGAGGGGCGTGGGGGCGTGGGGGCGTCAGCCGCAGATGAGCTGGCCGAACTCGGCCAGCACGGCGAAGATCGTGGCGCCCATCGTCGCCCACATCGTCACCCCCAGCGCGAGCAGGAAGATCGCCGCCGTGATGGAAATCGCCGCCGTGGTGCTCACCCGCTCACCCCATCGTCGCGGCCGGCGCTCAGCCGCCGACCAGACCCCTCAACTGCTCGACCGCCTTGTCCGTCGCCTGCGCGGTCTGCGCCTCGTTCTGCCGCACCGCGAACGACGTGAACGGGATGAACCCCGCATACTTGCCCTCGGCGTCGAACAGCAGCGTGTCGGCCGTGTGGCTCATCGTGTAGTCGCCCTCGCCGAGCGGCACCTTGTTGTAGACGATGCCGTACTCCTCGGCCATCTTCGCGAGCGCGTCGAGGTCCGGCGGCACGAGGCCGACGATCCGCTCGTCGAAGGCGCCGATGTACTGGCCGAGAACCTCCGGCGTGTCGCGCTCCGGGTCGACCGTCACGAAGACGACGTTGAGGTCGTCCGCCTTGTCACCCAGCGCGTCGAGCCACTGCTGCGCCTCCAGCATCGCCGTCGGGCAGACGTCCGGGCAATGGGTGAAGCCGAAGAACATCGCCCGCGGCTTGCCCTCGAGGTCCTCCTCGGTGACCGTCTCGCCCCTGGTGTTGATCGCCGTGAAGGGGCCGCCCGCCTGCTCGTACTTCGCGCGCTGCTGCGCCGCGCCGAGCGGGGTGTTGGACACCATCGGCGTGTCCGTCAGCAGGCGCCCGACTGTCACGCCGGCAACCACCGCGCCGACGGCGAGAACGAGGCCCCAAAGGACGATACGGACCGCTTTCATGATAACCCTTTACGTCGCTCCGGGCTCGATATCGCGTTTCGCGTCCTCGGATGGAAGAGGCTCTTCCGTCGCAAGGGCGGGTTCCAGGACGTCGCTCGCCTCCGGCGGCGCCTCGATGGTGTCGCCGCTGTGGACGTCGTCGTCCTCGATGCCGGCCTCCATCCAGCTGAAGCCGGTGGGAAGCTCCAGCGACGGGTCGTCCTCGGCGATCGGCTCCGGCGTGATCGCGCCGCCGACGACGGCGGTCGAGGCGTAGTCGAAGTCCGAGCGCATCTCCTCCTTCGGGCGGCTGCGCATGGTGATGCGGGCCGACACGAAGATCGCGAGCGACACGGCGCTGACCGCGATGGTGAGGAAGAGGCCGCCCGGGCCGATGATCGCCATCATCGTCGAGGCGATGAGCGGGCCCACGATGGAGCCGACGCCGAACACCACGAGGAGCGCGGCGGACGTCGCGACGATGTCCTCCGACGGGGTCCAGTCGTACGCGTGCGCCGCGGCGACCGAGTAGACCGGCAGCATCGTCAGGCCGACGACGAAGCCGAAGCACAGGATCATCACGTCCGGCAGGAAGTCGGCGAAGGCGAGCAGGAAGGCGATGGTCGCCGTCGCGCTCGCCGCCCCCAGCAGCACGAGGCGCCGGTCGACGAAGTCGGAGATGCGGCCGAGCGGATACTGGCCGATCGCCCCGCCCATCACCGAGGCGGACACGAAGATCGCCGCCTCGTCGGTGCGGAAGCCGGAATCGATGGCGAAGATCGAGCCGAGGCCGTTGAACGAGCCCGCCATCACGCCCGACAGGAACGAGCCGACGAACGCCGCCGGCGCGGTCGACCACAGCATGCCGGGATTGAACTTCACCACCGGGATCGGCGCCGGCTGGCTCGCCTTGGTGAGCGCCACCGGGACCGCCGCGATCGACAGCATGATCGAGCACAGCGCGAACAGCGTGAACGAGGAGATCGGCTGCACCGCGACACCGAGCTGGCCGATGCTGATCGTCGCGTAGGTGATGACGATGTACGTGCTCATCACCGTGCCGCGGGTGGCGTTCGTCGCCTTCTCGTTCAGCCAGCTCTCGATGACGACGAGGAGGCCGGAGATGCAGAAGCCGGTCCCGAAGCGGAACAGCATCCACGAGATCTCGTCGGTCACCAGCGGGAACGAGAGCGCGGCCGCGGAGACGAGCGAGACCATCGCCGCGAAGGCGCGGATGTGGCCGGCTCGCAGGATAAGGTACGGCGCGAAGACGCAGCCGGCGACGAAGCCCGCATAGTAGGTCGAGCTGAGGAGGCCGATGGCGACGCGCGAGAAGCCCTCGAAGTCCGCGCGCAGCGGGATCAGCGTCGCCTGCAGTCCGTAGCCCAGGTAGAGGAGCGCCGTGCCGAGGAGGAGGGCGGCGACCGGCGCAAGTGCGCTGCGCACGCTGACCGGCTCCTGGGTCTCGCTGATGGTCCCACTCGACATACTCGCCGCCCATGTCACTCGCGTCGGGGTAAGACCGCGGATATCGCGCAGTCGAACGCCGTGTCGAGGGGGAAAATGCCCGCGCCGCGTGACCCGGGCATGTCGGATCGTGGTCGATCGGGCCCGAAGGAAATCAACGGGCCCTCAGGAGGGTCAGAACGGGATGTCGTCGTCGACCGGGGCCGGCGCCGAAGCGGGCGCCGACGGGCGCTCGCTTTTGTCCAGCGGCTCGGTCCCCGAGGGCTCGCCGCTCGCCTTCAGGCGCACCTTCTCGACGCGCATTTCGGCATTCTTGAGGAGGGCGTCGCAGCGGGTCTTCAGAGCCTCGCCGCGCTCGTAGTAGGCGATCGACTCCTCGAGCGGGACGTTGCCCTTCTCCAGCTTGTCGACAATCGCCTCGAGTTCGCCCATCGCGGCCTCGAAGGTCATCGTCGCGACGTCGGGGCGGTTGGCTTCGCTCATGAGAACTCTCCTTACGCGGACATCAGCTCGGAGACGTGGCCGGCGACGCAGCGCCCGAGCGCGGCCAGGTCATAGCCGCCTTCGAGCGAAGATACGATGCGTCCGCCGCAACACCGATCTGCAAGGTCCATCATTCGCCGCGTGATCCACACGAAATCCTCGTCGGTGAGGCGGATGCCGCCGAGGGGGTCGTCCTGGTGCGCGTCGAAGCCGGCCGACAGGATGAGGAGCTCCGGTTCGAAGGCGTTCAGCGCCGGCATCACCGCGCCGTCGAACAGCGTGCGGTAGAGCGAGCTCGCCGTCCCCGGCGGCAGCGGCACGTTGAGGATGTTGCCGATGCCCCGCTCGTTGGCCTCGCCGGTGCCCGGATAGAGCGGGATCTGATGCGTCGACGCGTAGAAGACGCTGGGGTCGTCCCAGAAGATGTCCTGCGTGCCGTTGCCGTGGTGGACGTCGAAGTCGACGATGGCGACGCGGCCGATTCCATGCGCCTTCTGGGCGTGGCGGGCGGCGATGGCGACGTGGTTGAGGAAGCAGAAGCCCATCGCGCGGGACTTCTCCGCGTGGTGGCCGGGCGGGCGGCCGAGGATGAACGCGTTCTTCGCCTCGCCTGCCATCACCGCGTCGGTCGCGGCGATCGCCGCGCCGCTCGCGGTGCGCGCGGCCTTCATGGTGTTGGGGCCCATGGCGGTGTCGGCGTCGACGGCGACGAGACCCTCCGCCGGTACCAGCGCGTCGAGCCTGGCGATATAGGCCTCCGGGTGGACGGCGGTGATCGCCGCATCGCTGGCGGGGGCGGCGGTGCGGCGCGGCAGCGGCTCGAACTTCGGGTGGGCGAGCGCCCGCTCGACCGCGGCGAACCGCTCGGCGCACTCGGGGTGCCCCGGTGGCGTCTTGTGCCGGCCGAAGATGGGGTCGGAATAGAGAAGGGTCATCTTGAGCCGTCGCCTTATCGTTCTTGAGTTGGTTGGGTCGGGTCCGGATGGGGCGGGCAGGCCGCCGCGTCGTTGTCGTGGAGGCCCCGGGCGTCGTCGCCGGGGCGCGGCGCGGCGGCGCGCCGCAGCCGGTCGCGGATCGCAAGGCCGATGCCCTCGGCCGGGATCGGCGAGACGGCGATCGTGGCGGCGCCCGTCGCGTCGAGGTGACGCAGTCCGTCGTAGAGCCGTCGCGCGGCTTCATCGAGGTCGCAGGTCTCGGAGAGGCGCACGGTGAACGCCTCGCCGGCGGCCGACGGCTCGGGGCCCAGCGCGAGCCACGCTTCGCCCTCGCGCACCTCCGCCGCCGGGACGTCGAGGCGTACGCGGGCGCGCGGCGCGTAGTGGGACGAGAGGAGGCCCGGCGACCGCAGCGGGCCGGAGGCGGCCGCCTCCCCGCCGAGAGCGACGGGGCCGAGCCGCGCCTCGAGCTCGGCGAGGGCGATCCCGCCGGGGCGCAGGAGCCGCGGCGGGCCGGTGAGGTCGACGACGGCCGACTCGAGGCCGACGCGGCAGGGGCCGGCGTCGACGATCAGGTCGATCCGGTCGGCCAGCTCCTCGGCGACGGCGTCGGCGCTCGTCGGGGAGATGCGGCCCGAGCGGTTGGCGCTGGGCGCGACGATCGGGCCGACCGCCTCCGCCACCGCGCGGAAGAAAGGCGAGGCGGGGATGCGGACCGCGACGGTGCTGCCGCCGGCGAGCGCCGCGGCGGCGATCGCGGACGGGTCGGTGAGGGCGAGGACCGCCGTCAGCGGGCCGGGCCAGAGGTCCGCGACGGCCGCAGCGGGCGCCGTGTCGGCGAAGCGCGCGGCCTGCTCGAGCGACGCGACGTGGACGATCAGCGGGTTGGTCGACGGGCGGCCTTTTGCGGCGTAGAGACGCGCCACGGCCGCATCCGATGCGGCCCGTGCGGCAAGGCCGTACACCGTTTCCGTCGGCAGCGCCGCGAGGTCGTCGGCGGCAAGCACCGCAATGGCGCGGGCGAGCGCAGGCCCTTGAGGCTCCGCCGAAATTCTTTCGGCCCTGGAGCCGGTGCCACGTGCCGTTTCAGCGCTTATTGTCATAGTCGGGTTATACGGGGGGAAAGCACATGACGTATACCGCTGCAGTCGATGAGATGGTGTTCGCGCTCGAGAAAGTCGCGGGCCTCGCCGAAGCGCGCGAAGCGGGCGCCGTCGAGCTCGGCGAGGATGACGTCCTGGCGATCCTGACCGAGGCGGGCCGCTTCGCCGAGGAGGAGCTGGCGCCGCTGAACGAGGTGGGCGACCGCGAGCACTCGCGTCGCGACGGGGCCACGGTGACGACGCCGAAGGGCTGGGACAAGGCCTATCGCGCGTGGGTCGAAGGGGGCTGGGGCTCGCTGACCGGCGAGGAGGAGTACGGCGGCCAGGGCCTGCCGATGTCGCTCCAGATCGTCCTCACCGACATTGTCAACCAGGCCAACGCGGGCTTCTCCCTCAACCCGCTGCTGACCGTCGGCGCCGTCGAGGCGCTGCAGGCCCACGCCTCGGACGCGCTGAAGGCGACCTACCTCCCCAGGATGATCGCCGGCGAGTGGACCGGCACCATGAACCTCACCGAGCCGCAGGCCGGCTCCGACCTCGGCACACTCAAGGCGAAGGCCGTGCCGGAGGGCGACCACTACCGCGTCTTCGGGCAGAAGATCTTCATTTCCTACGGCGAGCACGACCTCACCGACAACATCATCCACCTCGTCCTCGCCCGCCTGCCGGACGCGGCGGAGGGGACCCGCGGCATCTCGCTCTTCCTGGTGCCGAAGTTCCTGGTGAACGATGACGGCTCGCTGGGCGAGCGCAACGACGTCGAGTGCGTCGGCGTCGAGGACAAGCTCGGCATCCACGCCTCGCCGACCTGCACCATGGCCTACGGCACGAAGGGCGAGGGGGCGATCGGCTACCTCGTCGGCGAACCGGGTCGCGGCCTCAACGCGATGTTCACGATGATGAACCAGGCGCGCGTGTCGGTCGGCATGCAGGGCGCGGCGGTGGCCGAGCGGGCGACGCAGCGGGCCGTCGCCTTCGCCATGGAGCGCCGGCAGGGCGCGGCGGCGACCTGGGCCGAGGGCGGCCCGGCCCCCATCGCCTACCACCCGGACGTGAAGCGCATGCTGCTGACGATGCGCGGCATGACACGAGCGGCGCGGGCGATCTGCTATGCCTGCGCCGTCGCCATCGACCGGGGTCGTCCGGGCCGGCCGGACGCCGACTTCTGGAAGGCGCGGGCCGATCTCTTGACGCCGATCGCCAAGGCGTTCGCCTCCGACATCGGCGTCGAGGTGTCCTCGCTGGGCATCCAGGTGCATGGCGGGATGGGCTACGTGGAGGAGACGGGCGCCGCCCAGCACTTCCGCGACGCGCGCATCTTCACGATCTACGAGGGGACCAACGGCATCCAGGCCATCGACCTGGTCCGCCGCAAGATCACCATGGCCGACGGCGAGGTGCTCGCCGCCTACCTGAAGGAGCTGCACGGCATCGCGGAGGCGGCGCGCGGCGCGAACGACCTCGCCCTCGGCGGCGCCGCCAGGCGGCTGGAGACGGCGATCGACGCGGTCGCCGAGGCCGCGACGGCGCTTCGCGCCTCGCTCGGCGCGGGCGAGCTCGACAAGGCGCTCGCCGGAGCGACGCCGTTCCTGCGCGCCATGGGCCTGACCGCGGGCGGCGCGTACCTCATGAAAGCGGCGCTCCATGCGGAAAATGGTGCCGCGGCGGGGCGGGCCGGTCTTGCGCGCTTCTTCTGCGAGGCTTACGTGGCGTCGGTTCCGTCGCTGGCGGAGAACGCCGTCGCGGGCTCGGACGACATCCTTGCCGCGACGCCGGACATCCTGGCGGCGTGACCTGCCGGACGCGGCGGGGGCGCATCGGCGCCGTCCGCCGCTTCCGTTCCCGGTCGGCGGCAGGCGGCGCAGTGCGGCGCGCGTGTGGTCGGCAGGCGGCGGGACGGCAGCGGGAGCATGAGCGCGGCGCCGCCCATAAGGGTCGCTGATGGGCGGGCGCGGCGATCAGGATCCCGAGATCATGACCGGGGGGAGGCGAAGGCGGCGATGGCGGGGTGAAAGCCGCGCGATCTTCGGGGGAGCTAGTCAGCTCCATGCCAGCCGGCTTGACAACCCTCCACAGATTGGGGGCTTTGCGGGTTCAAGACGCATTTGTAGTCTTGAAAACATCATGGACAAAAACCTATCTTTCCCGCATGGCCGCTCGATTCGAAGGCCTATTTAGGCGACGTTCTAGGAAAGGAACCCGCGCACACATGGCATTGACGTCAAATGGGGCGATCTCGTCTCATAGTGAGGACGCCGGCGATATCGCCGTGCCCCTCGCCGTCGTCCTCGAGAGCCTTGAAGATTCCAAGGCCGAGGACATCGTCGCCATCGATGTGACCGGCAAGACACCGATCGCCGACCACATGGTGGTCGCATCGGGCCGATCCCACCGACACGTCGGCGCTGTTGCCGACCGTCTCCTTCGCGATCTGAAGGACAACGGTGCCAAGGCCGTGAAGGTGGAAGGCCTCAATAGCTGCGATTGGGTCCTGATCGATACCGGTGATGTCGTTATCCACGTGTTTCGTCCCGAGGTGAGAAGCTTCTACAACCTCGAGAAGATGTGGCAGATGGACTCGGCGGCGCAGGTGGAGCTCGTCGTCTGAATCTACTGATCCTTGCCGTCGGCAAGGCCGGGCAGAGCCCCGAAGCCGAGCTGTGCGGCCGATACATGGAGCGTGCCGAGCGCATCGGCCGTTCGTTGGGGCTGTCCTCCGTCACGGTCCGGGAATTTTCGGAAGCCGTGGGCCCCACGAAGGCGGCGCTCGAGGCCGAGAAGATCATCGGGGCCCGCAAGCCGGGACCGCTGGTGGTGCTGGACGAGACCGGCACCCCGTGGTCCAGTGCGGACCTCGCGCACCGCATCCAGGGCTGGCTGGACTCCGGTCACGCAAACGTGACCTTCGCCATCGGCGGCGCCGACGGGCACGGTAAGGCCGTGCTTAACGCCGCCGACCATATCGTCTCGCTCGGACCGATGACGCTGCCGCACCTGCTGGCGCGCGCGATCCTGCTGGAACAACTCTATCGGGCGGTGACGATCCGCCTCGGGCATCCCTATCACCGCGCATGATCCGATCGCTCGTCTTCGCCGCCCTCCTGATCGCCGGACTCGGACCGGCGGTCGCCCAGGACGGCGAGGGGGGCGTGTCGCGTGAGCGCCAGCAGCTGATGCAGCGCCTGGAACGCCTGCGCGAGAGCACCGCCGCCGCCGAGGCGCGGGCCAGCGAGCTGGGTGACGAGCTGATCGACCTCGCGAGCGACGAGGCGCGCCTGCGCGAGCAGGCGGAGGACGCGGCCGACAAGGTCGCCGCCCTCGAGTCGCGCATCGCCGAGCGGGAGGAGGCGCTGGAGCGCCTGACCGACGACCAGGCCGGGATCCGCAAGGACCTCGCCGACAAGCGCGGCGAGCTCGCGGCCGTCCTGATGGCGCTGCAGCGGATCGGCCGGCGCCCGCCGCCGGCCCTCTTCGGCGACACCGGCGACCCGACGAGGACCGTGCGCGGCGCGATCCTCCTGAACGCCGTGCTCCCGGAGCTCGACAGCAACGCCCGGACGCTGACCGACACCCTGGCGCGCGCGGCGCGCCTCGAGGCGGACGAGCGGGCGAGCTGGGCGGCGCTGCGCGAGGACCTTTCGCAGCTCAACGCCGAGCGGCGGCAGATGGACGAGGCGAGTGCCGAGCTGCAGCGGCGCCGCGCCCTCTCGCTCTACGAGAAGGAGCGCGCGTCGGCGGACCTTGCCCGCCTCGCGGAGGAGGAGCGGACCGTCTCGGGCCTGATCGACCGACTGACGCGCAGCGGCGTGGTGGACGCCGCGCCGGCGTCGCTGAACTTCGAGACGCGCAAGGGGTCGCTCGCCGAGCCGGTGGCGGGGAGGGTCGTCTCAACGTTCGGCGAGGCGACGGGTTCCGGAGACGTGTCGAGTGGCCGCACCATCGCGGCCTTGCCGGAGGCGACCGTCTTTGCCCCTATGGCCGCCACCGTGCTGTTTTCGGCACCATTTAGTGACTACGGCCAAGTCTTGATCCTGGACGCTGGCGATGGTTACCATATGGTCCTGGCCGGGTTAGAATCGACGTCGGTCGTGATCGGTGACAGGGTCGAGCCGGGTGCTCCGTTGGGACGGATGGGACAGTCCGCCCGTCGCTCTGCCGCCGTCTCCACCAGCGTCAAAGGGTCCGACCTTCTTGGCTCAAGGCCAGCCCTTTACATTGAGCTCCGAAAGGATCGCGTCGCGATCGACAGTCATGGCTGGTGGCGCGAGGCCACGGCCGATGCAGGAAGGACAAGTGGATGATCCGTCGAATCGGTTTGTTGATGACGGGTGCGGCGCTGGGCGCGGCGGGTGCCGTCGCGCTCGCAGATCCTGGGGCGATCCTGGCGCGTGCGAATGCGGCCTCAGCTGACACATACCGCCAGCTCAACCTGTTCGGCGACGTGTTCGAGCGTGTTCGCGCCCAGTACGTCGAGGCGCCGGACGAGAAGCAGCTCATCGCTGCCGCCATCAACGGCATGCTGACCTCCCTCGACCCGCACTCCAGCTACATGCCGCCGGACGACTTCGCCGACATGCAGGTCCAGACCTCCGGCGAGTTCGGCGGCCTCGGCATCGAGGTCACGATGGAGGGCGACTACATCAAGGTCGTCTCGCCCATCGACGACACGCCGGCGTTCAAGGCCGGCGTCCAGGCCGGCGACCTGATCACCCACCTCGACGGCGAGGAGGTCATGGGCCTCTCGCTCGCCGAAGCGGTGGACAAGATGCGCGGCCCCGTCGACACCGAGATCACCATCACCGTGCGCCGTGAAGGCGTCACCGACCCGATCGACATCGCGATCACCCGCGCCAAGATCCAGATCCAGTCGGTCAAGTGGGAGATCATGGAGGGCGACATCGGCTACGTGCGCATCTCCTCCTTCAACGAGCGCACCACCAGCGGCGTTCGCGAAGGCGTGAAGGCACTGACCGAGGAAGCCGGCGACAAGGGCCTCAAGGGCTTCGTCCTCGACCTGCGCAACAACCCGGGCGGCCTCCTCAACGAGGCTGTGGACGTTTCCGACTCCTTCCTCAACGAAGGCGAGATCGTCTCCACCCGCGGCCGCGAAGAGGACAAGGCCCAGCGCTACACCGCCGAGCTCGGCGACCTGATCGACGGCAAGCCGCTGATCGTGCTGATCAACGGCGGCTCGGCCTCGGCATCCGAGATCGTCGCCGGCGCGCTGCAGGACCAGAAGCGGGCGACCATCGTCGGCACCCAGTCCTTCGGCAAGGGCTCGGTGCAGACCATCGTCCCGCTCGGCGCCAACGGTGCCATCCGCCTGACGACGGCGCGCTACTACACCCCGTCCGGCCGCTCCATCCAGGCGCGCGGCATCGACCCGGACATCGAGGTGATCCAGCCGCTGCCGGACGAGCTGAAGGGCAAGGTCGAGGCGCGCGGCGAATCCTCCCTGCGTGGCCACCTCAATGTCGAGGACGGCCAGGGCGAGGAGCGCTCCGGCTCGCTGACCTACGTGCCGACCGATCGCGCTGACGACGTCCAGCTCAAGTACGGCATCAGTCTGCTGCATGGCGACGAGATGTCCGACGCCTTCCCGCCGAACCCGCAGGACGGCGTGCCGAACTGATCGGCCTAGGCCGGACACACGAAAGGCGGGCCTCGGCCCGCCTTTTTTTATGCGCCGCGCATCGGAGCCGGTCGCGCCGCGCCGGGGCCCGGGCCTCGCGGCCGGGCGGCGGCGCGGCGTCCCGGGCGGGTTACTCCGCCGGGTGGTTGGGGTCGGTCCAGCGCACCGGCTCGGGCGACTCCACCGGATCGATGTCGAGGTTCACGACCACCGGCTCCTGGTCCGAGCGCACGAGGACGCATTCCAGCGTCTCGTCGGTCATCGCGTTGATCTCCTGATGCGGGACGTAGGGCGGCACGAAGATGAAGTCGCCCGGCTCGGCCTCGGCCACATATTGCAGCTTGTCGCCCCAGCGCATGCGCGCCCGCCCGCGAACCACGTAGATCACCGACTCCAAGTGGCCGTGGTGATGCGCGCCGGTCTTGGCGTCCGGATGGATCGAAACCGTTCCGGCCCACAGCTTCTGCGCGCCCGCCTTCGCGAAGTTGATCGCGGCGGCGCGGTCCATGCCCGGCGTCGTGGCCGTGTTGGGATCCAGCTCGTTGGCCTTGACGATCCGCACGCCGTTGAGGCGCCAATCGGTCTCGCTCATCTTCTTGTCCATTTTGTTCAGTCAAGTGCTCCGCAGCACAGTTTCGCGGCGGGTCGTCGCCAACTTCGCATTTACAAGACGCGGCGTCGAACCCTCCGCGCCACCTTGAGACAAAAATGCTTGAACATGCGGCCGAGCCCGCAAAGGGATGACACCCTATGAACCATAAGCTTCCGCAGATGACACAGCCGTTTCTGCAGTACACGGGCAACGAAACGGACATTATTTTCAACAAGGGCATCGAGCTGCCCGGTTTCGCCGCCTATCCGCTGATGGAGACGGCAGACGGCGCTGCGCTCCTCGCCTCGTACTACGACGCCCTCGTCGAGACGGCGCGCGAGGTGGGCGCGGGGGTGATCCTCGACACCTTCACCTGGACCGCGAACGCCGACCGCAGCGCGCCCATCGGCTACGCCGGCGAGCGGCTCGACACCGTCAACCGCAAGGCGGTCGAATTCGCCGCCGCGGCGCAGGCCCGCGCGGGCGCCGTGCCGACGATCGTGTCCGGCATGGTCGGCCCGCGCGCCGACGGGTACGCGCCCGAGATGGTGATGTCGGCGGAGCGCGCCGAGGCCTATCACTGCCGGCAGATCGCCATCTTCGCCGGCGGCGGCGTCGAGATGGTGAACGCGTTCACCATCGGCTACGCGGAGGAGGCGATCGGCATCGTCTGGGCGGCCGGCAAGCTGGGACTGCCGGTGGCGATCTCCTTCACCGTGGAGACCGACGGGCGCCTGCCGACCGGCGGGACGCTGAGAGAGGCGGTCGAGGCGGTGGATGCCGCGACCGATTCCGCCGCCGCCTACTTCCTGGTGAACTGCGCCCACCCCGACCATGCCGCGAAGAGCTGGGGCGAGGGGGCCTGGATGGAGCGCGTGAAGGGGTTCGTCGCCAATGCCTCGCGCTGCAGCCACGCCGAGCTCGACAACGCCACCGAGCTCGACGACGGCGACCCGCGCGAGCTGGGCGGGCAGATGGCCGAGCTCGCCCGCCGCTTCCCGCACTTCACCGTCTTCGGCGGCTGCTGCGGCACGGACCTTCGCCATATCGCGGCGATCGCGCGGCAGCTCCCGGTCGCGGCCTGAGCGCCGCCGGACATGAAGGAGCCGGCCTCAACCGAGGCCGGCTCCGTCCGCCCGGGGCGCCCGACACGCCCGCTCAGACGGCAAGGTATTCTTCGCGCAGCGCCTTGTCGGCGAGGACGTCCTTCGCCGTGCCGGTATAGACGATCTCGCCCATGTCCATGATGATCGCGCGGTCGGCGAGATGGAGCGCGGCGATGGCGTTCTGCTCGACCATGATGGTGGTGATGCCGGCTTCCTTGATCTCCGCGACGATCCTCTCGATCTCCTGCACGATCACCGGGGCGAGACCCTCGTAGGGCTCGTCGAGAAGCAGGAGCTTCAGCTCGCGGCAGAGGGCGCGGGCGACCGCCAGCATCTGCTGCTCGCCGCCCGACATCGTCACCGCCTCCTGGCGCCGCCGCTCGGCGAGGCGGGGGAAGCGTTCGTAGACCCGTTCGATCTCCCAGCCCTTCGGCTCGGCGATCTGCGCGAGCTTCAGGTTCTCCTCCACCGTGAGGCCGGGGATGATGCGCCGGTCCTCGGGGACGAGCTGGAGGCCGAGCTTCGCCGCGCCGACGGAGTTGGTCTTGTGCAGCGGATGCCCGCCGAGCCAGATCTCGCCCTTCCTCATCTGCGGGGAGTCGGTGCGGGCGATGGTGCGCAGGGTCGACGTCTTGCCCGCGCCGTTGCGGCCGAGGAGGGCGACGACCTCGCCCTCCTTCATCTCGAACGAGATGCCCTGCACGATGTAGCTCTCGCCGTAGTAGGCGTGGACGTCGCGGCAGGCGAAGAACGGCTCGGCGCTCGGCGCCGGGGCGGTCCGGGCGAGGGTGTCGACGGCGGCCATCAGTGCGCTCCTCCGAGATAGGCTTCCTGGACCTTGGGGTCGCGGCGGACCTCCTCGGGCGTGCCCTGGGCGATGATGCGCCCGCCCGCGAGCACGGTGACCATGTCGGCGAGCGAGAAGACGACGTGCATGTCGTGCTCGATGATCACCTTGGTCATGCCGCCGGCCTTGATCTTCTTCAGGAGGTCGATGGTGCGGTTGGTGTCGAGGCGGCTCATGCCGGCGGTCGGCTCGTCGAGCAGCAGGAGCTTGGGCCGCTGCACCAGGCACATTGCGAGCTCCAGCCGCCGCTTGTCGCCGCGCGACATGGCGCTGGCGTCCGCGTGCCGCTTGTCGGCGAGGCCGACGTCCTCGAGGATCTCCTCGGCGGCGAGGCGGATGTCGGTGTCGCTGTCGAGCGCGGTGAGGACGTTGAGGCGCAGCGGCCCGTCGCGCTTGGCGTAGGCCGGCACCATGACGTTCTGCAGCAGCGTCAGGTCGTTGAAGATCTCCGGCGTCTGGAACACCCGGGCGATGCCGAGCTGGTTGATCTCGTACGGCTTCTTGCCGGTGATTACCGTGCCGTCGAACACCACCGCGCCTTCGTCGGGGATGATGCGGCCGACGACCACGTTGAGCAGCGTCGACTTGCCGGCCCCGTTCGGGCCGATGATCGCGTGCGTCTTGCCCTCGGTGATCGTCAGGTCGATGTCCGACAGCGCGCGCAGCCCGGCGAAGTTCTTCTGAACGTCCGCGACGTGGAGCACCTTGTTCTCGATCATGTCAGCGCTCCTTGGACCGGAAGAGGCGGCCGATGCGCCGGAAGCCCTCCACCAGGCCGCCCGGCAGGAAGATCACCACGATCATGAAGAGGACGCCGAGGGTGAGGTGCCAGCCCTCGCCGACGAACGGGGAGACGATGGTGACGACCACGTGCTCGACGCTCGGCGGTAGGAAGGAGAAGGCGTCCGCCAGGGTCGCGTCGCCGAGCGAGGAGAAGATGTTCTCGAAGTACTTGATGATCACCGCGCCGACGAACGGGCCGAGGAGGGTGCCGGCGCCGCCGAGGATCGTCATCAGCACCACTTCGCCCGAGGCGGTCCACTGCATGCGCTCCGCCCCCGCGAGCGGGTCGACGATGGCGAGGAGGCCGCCGGCGAGGCCGGCGTACATCCCGGAGATGATGAAGGCGACCAGCGTGTAGGGGCGCGTGTTGACGCCGACATAGGACATGCGCGTCTGGTTCGACTTGATGCCGCGCAGCATCATGCCGAAGGGCGAGCGGGTGATCCGCAGCGCGACGTAGAAGGCGATCATCAGGCAGACGGCGCAGGCCCAGAACCCGGTCATCCCGGTGATCGCGATGCCGAAGATCTCCGCCCGCGGGACCGCGACGGTGGTGCTGCCGAACATCGCGTCGATGATGCGCGGGTCGTCCCTCAGGACACGCAGGCCCGTCTCGCCGTTGGTGATCGGGGTGAGTACCGAGTAGGCGAGGTTGTAGCACATCTGCGCGAACGCCAGCGTCAGGATCGAGAAGTAGATGCCCGACCGCCGCAGCGACACGTAGCCGATGACGACGGCGAAGACGCCGGCCATCAGGGTGGAGCAGATGATCGCCGGGATGATGTTCAGCGACAGGAGCTTGAACGACCACACGGCAGTGTAGGAGCCGACGCCGAGGAACGCGGCATGGCCGAAGGAGAGGTACCCCGTGAGCCCGAACAGGATGTTGAAGCCGATCGCGAAGATCCCGTAGATCGCAAATCGCTGCATCAGGTCCGGATAGGCCGCGCCGAAGGGCTGGAGCCAGATCGGCATCGTGAAGACGACGATGCCGAAGATGACCGTCATCAGGATGTCGCGTCTCGGCGGCCAGAGCGGCGCCATCTCGGGTCCGAGCGGCGGCAGCTGGGTCGGGACATCGCCGCTGGTGCGGTAGAATGCCGACTCCGAATTGGGCTTGGCGACGACCGGCTCGGCGAAGGGGGACTGGGTCTCGTGTGCCTGATCCATGTTACGCCTCCATCACGCCCTTGCGGCCCAGCAGACCCCGTGGACGGGTCAGGAGGACGATCACGGCGACGAGGTAGATGACGACTTGGTCGATGCCCGGCAGGAGCGACTTCACCTCGTTGAGGGACGCGAACGACTGCAGCATGCCAAGGAGGAAGCCGGCGGCGACGGCGCCCGGCAGCGAGCCCATGCCGCCGACCACGACGACGACGAAGGACAGCACCAGGAACTCCATGCCGATGTTGTAGTTCGGCGGCTGGATCCCGGTGTAGAGCGCCCCGGCGAGGCCCGCGACCACCGCCGCGAGGCCGAACACCACCGTGAAGCGGCGCTGGATGTCGATGCCGAGGAGCTGCACCGTCTCGCGGTCGGCCATGCCGGCGCGCACCACCATCCCGTAGGTCGTCAAGTTGAGGAAGGCGAAGACGCCGCCGATGATGACGAACGAGGAGACGAGGTAAATGAGGCGCCACCAGGGATAGCTGAGGTTCGCGTCGATCCCCAGCCAGGCGCCGATGTCGGCCGAGCCGCGCACGATCTCCGGCGGCTGCACCGGGATCGGGTTGGCGCCGAACCAGGCCTTGACGATCTCCGCCAGTACGATGGCGAGGCCGAAGGTCACGAGGATCTGCTCGGCGTGCGGGCGCTTGTAGAAAAAGCGGATCAGCCCGCGCTCCATCAGGATGCCGACGAGGAGCATGATCGGGATCGCGGCGAGGAGCGAGATCGGGATCACCCAGTCGATGATCGCCGCCCCCGTGTCGCCGAACCAGGACACCAGGTAGGGCTGCTCGATGTAGGCCTCGAAGAAGGTGATGGAGGGGTCACGGACCCGCTCGGAGATGGTCAGGACCTGCTGGATGCCGACGACGCAGAAGGCCCCGAGCATGAAGAGGGCGCCGTGGGCGAAGTTGACGACGCCCAGGGTCCCGAAGGTCAGTGTCAGGCCGAGGGCGATCAGCGCATAGGCGCCGCCCTTGTCGAGCCCGTTGAGGATCTGGAGCAGTATGGCGTCCATCGAGCGTTCCCACCATCGTGACTGCGTGAAGCACCGTCCCGGCGGCCGGCAGGACCGCGGGTTGGCCTGGGTCTCGGTGCTGTCGAGGCCGGGGCGGCGCCTGCCGTCCGGCGGAGGGACGAGCGGCGCGGGGCCACTCTTCCCGTCGGGTCGTCCGGCCGTCCGCGCCGATCGGCATGTCGCCGGTCCGGCGCCGCAGGGGCAGCGGCGGGGGCGGCGGCGGTGCCTCGCCGGGCGCGCCCGTCAGGCCGGCGGCCGCGGCGGCCGCCCGCCGGAGGAGGGCGCCTGTGGCGCCCGTCCGTTCCGGGCGGGGCGGCCGGGAGCCGGCGCGCTCCGCGCCGCGTCGTTCCGGATGGCGCGGGTGCCCGGCCGCACGGCGGGCCGGGCCGTCGCCCGGTTACGCCGCGCAGCCCGCGACGTCGTATGGGCCGAGCTCGCCGCCGAAGATCGACGGATCGTAGGTGACCTCCGAGCGCGGGACGATCTTGTAGACCTTGAGGAGGTCGAACTGGGACGTCGGCTTCTCGTTGCCCTGCACGACCAGCACGTCCTTGAAGCACTGGTGGTCGGTGTCGCGGTAGAGGGTCGGGCCGTTGCCCATGCCGTCGAACTCGAACCCTTCCAGGGCCTTGATGACCTCCGGCGGGGCGAAGGTGCCGGCGGTCTCCACCGCGTTGGCGTAGAGGAGGGTCTGCACGTAGCAGGTGTGGGCCGCCTGGGACGGCGGACGGCCGTACACCTGGCCGAACGACTTGGCGAACGCCTTGGTGCCGTCGTTATCGAGCTGCCAGGACCAGTTGGAGGTGCCGAAGATGCCCTTCACGTTCTCGCCCGCGCCCTCGGCCATCAGCTCCGAGTAGAGCGGCACGACGATCTCGAACTGCTTGCCGTTGACCTGCTTGTCGCGCATGCCGAACTGCACCGCCTGCGTCAGCGAGTTCACCATGTCGCCGCCGTAGTGGTTCAGGATGAGGACGTCGGCGCCGGAGTTCAGGACCGGGGTGAGGTACTGCGAGAAGTCGCCCGCGCCGAGCGGCGTGCGGACCGTCTGTACGGTCTCCCATCCCTGCGCCTCGGTCGCGTTCTTGATCGACTCTTCCTGCGTCCAGCCCCAGGTGTAGTCGGCGGTCAGGTGGTAGGCGCGGCGCTCCTTGCCGTAGGCCTCGGCCAGCACCGAACCCAGCGCGACGCCGGACTGGTAGGCGTTGAAGAAGTGGCGGAAGCCGTAGCGGCGCTTGTCCTTGCCGGTGGTGTCGTTGGAGTGGGTGAGGCCGGCCATGAAGAGGACGCCCATCTCCTGGCAGAGCGACTGCACGGCCACCGCGACGCCCGACGAGGAGCCTCCCGAGACCATGATGACGCCGTCCTTCTCGATCATGCGGCGGGCGGTGGCGCGGGCGGCGTCGGACTTGGTCTGGGTGTCGCCGGTGACGAACTCGACCTTCCGGCCGAGAATGCCGTTCCCCTTGAGGTTGGACGGCTTGAAGGTGCTGAGCATGCCGCCGTCGCCCTCGCCGTTGAGGTGCTTCACGGCAAGCTCGAACGCGCGCAGCTCGTCCTTGCCCTCGTCGGCGTAGGGGCCGGTCTGGGGGACGTTGAAGCCGAGCGTGACGGTGGAGCCGGCGGGGTTGTTGCAGAAGTCGGCGGCCCAGGCGCCGCGCGTGAAGAACGCGGGTGTCGCCAGTGCGGCGCCGGCCAGGGCCGTTCCGTGAAGGAAGCGACGGCGGGACGGCCGGATCAGCTTTGTCATTCAATTTCCTCCCTCGGGTGGGGCTGTGCCGCCCCATTCCACGTCGTCCTGTATCGCCACAATCCGTTCTCGCTACAACCTGAGCGGTCGCCGTTGTCAAAACTCTGTAAAGTTGCGGCGAAATGCTGCATTGCAATGTAAATTCGTGACCCCAACGCGCCGAAGACTGCAGTGCAACTCCACCGTTAAGGTTGCAAACCCGCTGTAAATCTGCACTGTAAACATTCAACGCGTTGACAAAGCGCGGTGGGGGCGGGGCCAGGCCGACGGCATTTCAGCCGGCGATTGCCCGCCCGCCGACAAATAACGATTGGCCGTCCGCCAAGACCGTCCGTGCAAGGACGGCGGGCCCGGCACTAGGGAGTTCAGCGCGCATGGCAACGGTGCAGCGCGTACCAATTGGCGACCGCATCAGGTCGCAACGGCGAACGCGCGGTGTGACGCAGCGCGACCTCGCATCCTCCATCGGCGTCTCACCCGCCTACCTCTCCCTCATCGAGAGCGACAAGCGGCAGATCGGCGGCCGGCTGCTGAAGCGCATCGCCGAGCGCCTCGGCGTGCCGACGGACGCCTTCACCGCCGTCAGCGACGACCGCCTCGCCTCCGACCTGCACGAGATCGCCCAGCGGATCGACGCGGCGCCCCCCGGCATGGCCGCGCCCCTCGTCGCCTTCTCGCCGGAGTGGGCGAGGGTGGTGCTGGAACTCCATACCCGCGCCATCACCGCCGAGGCGCGCGCCTTCCGCCTCGCCGACCGCTTCGCGCGCGACCCGCAGTGGACCTCCTTCGCGCACGACATCCTGTCACGCATCACCTCGATCCGCTCAGCGGCCGAGATCCTCTCCGACGACGCGCTCCTCGACGAGGCCCAGCGCGAGCGCTTCACCGGGACCGTCGTCGCCGAGAGCGCCCGCCTGACGGACGTCGCGCGCGACATGATCGCCGCGCTGCAGTCGGGCACCACCGCGGACGCCGCCGGCGCGGACGTGCGCGAGGTCGACGCTTTCCTGCACGACAACAACAACTATTTCGGCACCATCGAGACGCTGCTCGAGGCGCACCCGCTGCCCGGCCTCGCGGGCCTTCCGAGCGAACGCTTTGCGGCAGCCCGGCGGGCGGTGGAGGAGCGCTTCCCGACCGTCGTCGACGACGTCATCGGCGATCACGAGTTCCGCACCGAAGGGGCCGAACGGCGCGCCCGCGGCGCGATCTGGCGCTACGCCGCCGGCGCGGCGATGATGCCCTACCGCCCGTTCCGGGAGGCCGCGCTCGAGGCGCGCTACGACCTCGACGACCTCTCCGCCCGCTTCGGCGCGAGCTTCGAGCAGGTGGCCCACCGCCTCGCCACGCTGCGCCGGCCGGGGGAGGAGGGGGTGCCCTTCGCGTTCCTGCGGGTCGACCCCGCCGGCACCGTCTCGAAGCGCCTCTCCACGACCGAGCTTCGCCTGCCCCTCTTCGGCGCCTGCCCGCTCTGGGTGGTCTACGAGACCTTCGCCCAGCCCGGCCGCACGCTGTCGCAGATGGTGGACCTAGGCGGCGAGCGGTTCCTGCTGATCGCCCGCGCGGTGGAGAAGACGCCGCGCCGTCAGGCCCAGCCGCCGACGCGCTTCGCCATCATGCTGGGGGTCGCCGCCGAGCACGCCGGGGCCGTTGTCTACGGCGATGCCTTCGCCTCGCACCGCGACAGCGTGATCACCTTTGCCGGATACGAGTGCCTGTCGTGCAAGCGGCCTGCCTGCCAGCAGCGCGCCCACGGCGCGGAAGGGGCCTGAGATGCGCGTTCTCGTGGTGGAAGACGAGCCCCATATCGCCGAGGCGGTGACCTTCCTGCTGGAGCGGGAGGGCCATCAGGTCACCGTCGTTGCGAGCGGCGCCGACGCCGGCGCGGCGGTCGGCGGCTGCGATCTCCTCGTGCTCGACATCATGCTGCCCGGCCGCTCCGGGTTCGACATCGCGCGCGACGTGCTCGCGCTCGCCCAGCGGCCCAAGATCTGCGTCCTCACCGCCAAGGGGCAGAAGGAGGACCGGGAGCGCATGCTGAAGATGGGCGTCGACGCGTTCGTCTCGAAGCCGTTCTCCAACAGCGAGCTGATGGAGACGGTCCGCGGCCTCGCCGCCCCGTGATCCCCGCGCCGCCCCCGACCGACCGGCAGGACGACGCGCCGCCCGACCGCGTGCCGGGTGCGTCCGGCGCCGAGGTCGCGCCGGCCGCCGCGAACGACCTCGCTGCCTCGGAGGGCGCCGCGCGGCCGCCGGTCGGCGATCTCCCGCCGGCGGGCCAGGACGGGCAGTCCCCCGAGGCCTGGTCCGCACCGCCGCCGCCACGGCGGGGCGGGCGGGCCGACGCTCGCGTCATCGTCGCGCTCGCCGGCCCGGTCCTCTTCACGCCCACCGCGCTTATCGCCATCGACCGCCCGCTGCGCATCCTCGAGGTGCCGGCGATCCTGATCTACGTCTTCGCCGTCTGGCTCATCGGCATCGGCCTGACCTACATCTTCGCCCGGCGGACGCGATGACGCTCAGCGCACCCCTCGTCGTCAGCGTCGGCGGGGTCTACCTCGCGCTCCTATTCCTCGTCGCCTTCATCACCGACCGCCTCGCCGTCGAGGGGCGGGCGAAGTTCCTCGCCTCGCCGATCGTCTACACCCTGTCACTGGCGGTCTACTGCACCTCCTGGACCTTCTTCGGCGCGGTCGGCACCGCGTCGCGCTCGGGGATCGAGTTCGTCACCATCTACATCGGCCCGACGCTCGCGCTGATGGCGGGGTGGCTGTTCCTGCCCAAGATGGTGCGCATCGCCAAGGCGCAGCGCATCACGTCCATCGCCGACTTCATGTCCGCCCGCTACGGCAAGAGCCGCGCCGTCGCGGTGCTCGTGACGGTGATCGCGCTCGCCTCGATCACGCCCTACATCGCGCTCCAGCTCATCGCCATCCGCCGCTCCTTCGTCGTCCTCTCCGGCGGGCAGGCCGACGGGGCGGGCACCGCCTTCTGGGTCGCCGCCACGATGGTGTTCTTCGTCATCGTCTTCGGCACGCGCCGGGTGAACGCCGACGAGAGCCAGCCGGGCATCGTCGCCGCGATCGCGTTCGAGTCCATCGTCAAGCTGGCGGCGCTCCTCGCGGTGGCGATCCTCGCGATGCTGGTCCTGATGGAGCCGCCCGCCGCCGGATCGCTGTTCGGCAACGGCGAGACGGCGCTCGACGCGATCAGCGCGTTCGACCCGGGCGACGGCGCGCGGTGGACCACGCTCCTGCTGCTCTCCGCCGCCGCCATCATATGCCTGCCGCGGCAGTTCCAGGTGGCGGTGGTCGAGAACCGGTCCGAGGACCACATCACCGTCGCCTCCTGGCTCTTTCCCCTATACCTGTTCCTTCTCACGCTCGCGGCGGTGCCGATCGCGGCGGCCGGGCTCATCGCGCTCCCCGCCGGCGCCGAGCCGGACCTCTACGTCCTCACCCTGCCGCTCGCCCGGGACTCGATGTTCCTCGCCCTCGGGGCATTCGTCGGCGGGCTGTCGGCGGCGACCTCGATGGTCATCGTCGCCTCGCTGGCGCTGGCGGTGATGATCTCCAACCACCTCGTCGCCCCGCTCCTCGTCGGGCGCGTCAACCGGCCCGGCGGCATCGGCGCGGCGGTCCTCGTCACCCGCCGGATCGCCATCGCCGGCGTCATCGGCCTCGGCACCCTCTACGCGGAGGCGCACGGCTCCGGCGGGGGCCTCGCCTCCATCGGCCTCATCGCCTTCGCGGGTGTCGGCCAGTTTGCACCGGCTCTCATCGTCGGCCTCTTCTGGCGCCGGGCGAACCGCTACGGCGCGACCGCCGGCCTCGCGACCGGGGCCGCCCTCTGGGTCGCGCTCCTCCTGCTGCCGAGCTTCGGCGTCGGCACCGAGCTGGTGGACTTCGCCCGGTCGGTCCTGCTGCCGCCGGACCACCTCTTCGGGCCCGACGCGGTCGACCCCCTCGTCTTCGGCGCGTCCATCTCCATCGGCCTCAACGTGATGGTCTACCTCGTCGTGTCGCTCGCCACCGCCGGCGGCGTGGTCGACGAGCTGCAGGCGACGGTCTTCGTCGACGCGCTGCGCCGCGGCGGGGCCGAGCCGACGCTGCGCCGCTCGGCCAGCCGGCGCGAGCTGATGCGCCTCGCCCGTCGCATCCTCGGCCCGCAGCGCGCCGACGAGGTCTTCGCGGCGATGCGCACCACCACCGACGAAGCGGCCGACAGCACGCTGATCGCACAGGTCGAGCGGGAACTCGCCTTCGCCGTCGGCACCTCGTCGGCGCATACGCTGGTGACGCAGATCGCGATCGGCGAGCCGCTCGCCGTGGACGCCGCCATCACGCTGCTGCGCGAGACGCAGGAGGCGATCGAGGCGGCCCGCCAGCTCGACATCCGGTCGCTGGAGCTCGAGCGCACGACCGCCGAGCTCGCCGGCACCAACGCCTCCCTGAAGGCCCTGCTCGCGGAGAAGGACGACTTCCTGAGCCGCGTCAGCCACGAGATGCGCACCCCGGTGACGGCGGTCCGCTCCTTCGCCGAGCTCCTGCGCGAGGGATCGCTGGACCCGGACCGGGCGGCGCGGTTCGTCGACATCATCCTGGAGGAGAGCCGCCGCCTGACGCGCCTCCTCGACGATATCCTCGACCTGTCGCGCCTCGAGGCGGGCGTCGCGCCGATCCAGATGGAGCGCATCGACGCGGCCGCCGCCATCGCCGAGGCGGCCGCCGTGATGGACGGCTTCGCCCAGCGCCAGGGCGTCGCCATCCGCGTCGACGCGACCGGGCCGGTCTACGTGAGGGCCGACGCGGACCGGCTGAAGCAGGTGCTCGTCAACCTCCTGTCCAACGCCATCAAGTTCTGCGGCGACGGGCCGGTGGTGATCAGCGCCGCGACCGAGTACGGGACGGCCGTCCTGCGCGTGCGCGACCGCGGCCCCGGCATCGCGTCGGAGATCCAGCCGCGCCTCTTCGGCAAGTTCGTCAGCGGGACGGCGCCGCATGGCCTCGCCGGGGCGGGCCTCGGCCTCGCCATCTCCCGCCAGATCATGCGCGGCCTCGGCGGCTCCCTCGCGCTCGAGATGACCGGGCCGACCGGCACGGTGTTCGCCGCGCGCCTGCCGCTCGCCGGCGAGCCGCGGGCCCGCCTCGCAAGCTGACGGCGGGTCGGGCGGTACGTCCGACCGGAGCGAGCGACCGAGGCACGCCGGGTCCGCGCCGTGGCGTGGGCGGGCCCGCGACGCCTATGCGTACGGGTTGTCGCCCTTGCGCAGGAGGAGGCGGATGGGGACGCCCGGCATGTCGAACGTCTCGCGCAGACTGTTGATGAGGTAGCGCTTGTAGGAATCCGGCAGCGCGTCGGGACGCGAGCAGAAGGCGATGAACGTCGGCGGACGGGACTTCGCCTGCGTCATGTAGCGGATCTTGATGCGGCGGCCGGAGACCGCCGGCGGCGCGTGCCGCTGCGTCGCCATCTCGAGCCAGCGGTTGAGCTTGCCGGTGGAGATGCGGGTCGACCACCGCTCCACCGCGTCGCCCACCGTCGCCATCAGCTTGTCGACACCGCGACCCGACAGCGCGGACACCGGAACGACACGGATGCCCGCCGCCTGCGGGATCAGCCGGTTCACCGCCTCACGCGCTGCGCGGATCGATTCGTCGGGGGTCGGGACGAGGTCCCACTTGTTGAAGGCGATCACCAGCGCGCGGCCCTCGCGTGCCACGAGGTCGAGGATCGTGAGGTCCTGCTTCTCGAACGGCATCGTCGCATCGAGCACGACGATCGCGGCCTCCGCGTACTTCATGGCGCGGATGGTGTCGCCCGTGGAGGCCTTCTCCAGCGCCTCGGTGACGCGTGCGCGGCGGCGCAGGCCCGCGGTGTCCACCAGGCGGAAATGCTGCTCGCCGCGGCTGAAGTCCACGGTGATGGAATCGCGCGTGAGCCCGGCCTCGGGGCCGGTCAGCATCCGCTCCTCCCCGATGATCTGGTTGAGCAGGGTCGACTTGCCGACGTTCGGGCGGCCGAGGATCGCGACGCTGATCGGCTTGCTGGCGTCCTCGTCCTCCTCGGGCAGCGGCTCGCCCACGGACTCGAACGCCTCCATCAGCGCGTCGCGCAGGTCGCTGAGGCCGTCGCCGTGCTCGGCCGAGAACGCGATCGGGTCGCCGAGGCCGAGGCTGTAGGCCTCCAGGCTGGCGACCTCGCCGTTGCGCCCCTCGGCCTTGTTGGCGACGAGCACCACCGGCTTGCCGCGGCGGCGCACCTCGTCGGCAAGCTGCTCGTCGAGCGGCGTCACGCCGGCGCGCGCGTCCACCACGAAGAGGTAGACGTCGGCCTCGTCCAGCGCGCGGCCCATCTGCGCCCACATGCGGTGTTCGAGGGTGCCCTCGTCGGCGCCCTCGAAGCCTGCGGTGTCGACCACCGTGAACGTGAGGTCCTGAAGACGCGCCTCGGCCTCGCGCCGATCGCGCGTGACACCGGGCGTATCGTCGACGATGGCAAGACGTTTGCCGACGAGGCGGTTGAACAGCGTCGACTTTCCGACGTTCGCGCGCCCGGCGATGGCGACCTTCATCTAAAACGCACTCCTAGGTTGTGCCTGTCCAGCGCGGCGCAAGTCCCGGGACGTAGCATATCGTTCGCGGTATATCCGACTACGGAGAAATTCATGCAGTACGGACGCCAGCCCGGCATCGTCAATGACCTGGGCTTCGGCTGGATGCTGGGAGGCTTCGCAGTCCTCGCGGCCGCGGCCCCTCTGGGCCTCGTCCTCCTCGGCTCTCCCAGCCTTCCGGGCACCGAAACCGGCGCCACGGCGGCCATCGCTGCAGCGCAGTCGACGCTCCTCTACACTGCCGCGGCCTTCGCCGTCATCCTTGCCGTCGTCGGCGCAGGTGTCGTCATTCTGCATGGCCGGGCGACCGCGGCCCTCGGCCACGCCATCGGCGCCGTCGCCGCGGGGGAGGCGGTCAGGATCCCCGAGGCGAACGCGCGGGACGGCCTGGGGCGCGCCTGGTCCGCGCTCGCGGCCGTCGCGCGGCAGGTGACCGAGGGCGCCCGCTTCAAGGCGGTGCTCGACAGTCTTCCCGTGCCGGTGATGATCGCAGATCCCCACGACGACTTCCGTATCCACTACATGAACAAGGAGACCTATGTGGAGCTGCGGCCGCTGGAAAACCACCTGCCGTTCCCGCTGGACCGGATCAAGGGCCAGTCCATCGACGTGTTCCACGCCGGCCCCGCCCGCATCCGCGCCGCCCTCAGCGATCCGAAGCGGATGCCCTGGCGCTCCCGGATCGTCCTCGGCGGCAAGGAGAACCTCGACCTCGACATCCACGCACTGACCGACAGCAACGGCGCCTACGTCGCGACGGTCCTGACCTGGAAGGTGATCACCAACCAGGTGCGCTCGACGGACACGTTCGAGATGAACGTCAAGTCGGCGCTGGAGCAGATCCAGTCCTCGTTCGTCGACATGCGCCAGCAGGTCGGCGGCATCGCTGCCGCGACCGCGTCGACGCGCACGATGCTGTCGACCGGCGCCAGCGCGGTCAGCGAAGCGACCGCCAACGTGCAGATGGTGGCGAGCGCCGCCGAGGAGCTGACCGCCACCATCGCCGAGATCAACGACCGCATTGCCTTCTCGACCAAGCGGGCCGCCAACGCCGCGAACGAGACCAAGAGCGTCGCCAGACGCGCCGACGACCTCCTCGCGGCGAGCGAGCGCATTGGCGAGGTGATGGGCGCCATCTCCGGCATCGCCTACAAGACGAACCTCCTCGCCCTCAACGCCACCATCGAGGCGGCGAGCGCGGGACCGGCCGGCAAGGGGTTCGCCGTCGTCGCTCACGAGGTGAAGATGCTGGCCGACCAGACCGCCAAGGCGACCGATCAGGTGTCCGAGGAGACCGAGGCGGTCCGCAAGCTCATCAAGGAGGTCGTCACCGGCGTCGGCGAGGTGACCACCGTGATCGACGACATCCGCGAGGCGTTCGACCAGGTGGCCGCCGCCGTGCAGGAGCAGCAGACGGCGACGCAGTCGATCTCCGCCAGCGCGCACGACGCGGCGACCGGCGTCAGCCACGCGGCGAGCACGCTGAGCGAGGTGGAGGCGCTCGCCGCCTCGAACCTCGACGCCACGCAGGTGCTGAACGGGCGCGCCGAGGAGATCGCGCTCGCCAACGACAACCTGTCGCGCAACTCGGATGATCTGCTGAAGATGATGCGGGCGGTCTGACCGGGGGCCGAAGAGCGCTCGCAATCGATTGGAGGCTCGGCTCGGCGGCAGGCCCGCAGCGTTGGCGGCGGGACCGTGGGCCGCAATTCGCGGCGGAGAGCCTGCCGGGGCCGGCAGGCTCTGCCTCGCGTCAGCGCAGGGCGGTGATCTCGCCCGCGTCGGAGACGAAGATCATCTGGCCGCCCGCGACGATGGGGGCCGTGTAGGCCTTGGTGCCGATCTTGCGGTCGGACGTGATCTGCCCGGACTTCGGATCCACGGTCACCATCCGCCCGTCGTTGGAGATCGCCCAGAGCGAGTTGCCCGCGAGGACGGGACCGGCGTAGGCGGCGTCCTTCTTCTTGTCGCGGGGGAGGGCGCGCGCCCACAGCGTCTCGCCGGAGGACTTGTCGAGCGCGACCATGCGCCCGCCGATGTCGACGAGGAAGACCGACCCGCCGGAGACGACCGGCGTGTGCGCCGAGCCGACGTTCGCGCTCCAGACCTCGTCGCCGCTGTTGAGGCCGACGGCGATCGTCTTGCCCGCGACGCCGGTCGCGTAGACCGTTCCGCCGTCGATGACGGGGCTGCCGGAGACGTCGTTGATGCCGGCAACGGCGAGCGAACGGCTCGGACGGGTCACGAAGTTCTGCCACACCGGCTCGCCCGAGTTGATGGAGAACGCCATCACCTCGCCCGACGAGTAGGGGATCACCACCTTGTCGCCCGACACCGCCGGCGAGGACGCCGCGAGGAGGCCGGACTGCTCGGGGATTCCGTTGTACTCGAACGCCTTCTCGCCGCTGTCCTGGTTGACCGCGAAGACCTGGTTCTTCTGCGACACGACGAAGACCTTGCCGCCGCCGGCGGTCGGTGCGCCGCGAAGCGGGGTCTCGAGGTCGGAGGTCCAGATGACGCTGCCGTCCGAGGCGTTGAGCGCGACCACCTGGCCGTAGCCGGTCGCCGCGTAGACGCGTCCGCCTTCGGTGGTCACGCCGCCGCCCGCCGCCATGTCGCGCTCGCCCTCGGGACGCAGCGAGGTGCTCCACACGCGCCCGCCGCCCGAGGCGGAGAGGGCCGTGACGGTGCCGTCGGGCGCGTAGACGTAGACGCGGTCGCCGGAGACGATCGGCCGTGCCGTGAGGCGCATGGTGCCGCGGGTGGCGGACTTTCGCACGCTGTTGATGGAGGCGCGCCACGCCCGCGCTCCGCCGCCGTCATAGGCGACGTGGCCGGGGTCGTTCTGGGCGTTGCCGCCGGGCTGCGGCCAGTCGGAGTTCGCCCGGGCCGGGCCGAAGGAGGCGGGCTTGGCCGCTCCGTCGACGACCTCGGGTCCGGCGGTGGAAAAGACGGTGGTGCGGTCGCCGAGAAGGTGCTCGTCCTTGGCGCCGAACGGGTTCATTCCGTCCATGGCGCCGCACCCGCCGACGGCCGCGGCCAAGACGAGAGCGATCCAACGCATCAGTTCGTGTCCTCCGTCGCTGCGTCGGCCGGCGTTTCGGCGTCGGACGCTGTGTCGGCCGGCGCATCGGCCTCCGTCGCGTTCCCGGCCGGAGCGTCGGCTTCGGGGGCGGCCTCAGACGGTGCTGCGGCCTCCGGTACAGTGTCGGTCGGGGCGGGCTCCGCCGGCGACGTCGCGGCGGGGGCGCCGACCGTGTCGCTCGCGGTGCCCGTCGGCATCGGGAATGAGACGCCGCCGTCCGTCCCGCTCGTGGACGTGTCGGCGCCGCTGTCCGCCGCTCCGCCCGCGCTCGGCATCGGGAACGCGGTGGCACCGGTCGCGGACGACGCGTCGTCGCTGGCGGGGGACGTGGCGGCCTCGCTCGCCGCGGCGTCGCCGGAGGCCTCCTGCGCGGCCGCCTCGGCGTCGGACGCCACAGTCGCGGCCTCCTGCGCGGTGATGCGCTCGACGAGGCTCAGCATCGTCTGCGCACGCTGGCGCATGTCCTGGCTCACCGTCGCGCTCTCGGCGATCTGGGTGTACCAGCGCTTCGCCTCGTCGAGGTCGTTCTCGGCGTAGGCGGCGAGGCCCATCAGCTCGCTCGCCGAGCGGTTGAACGGGCTCGACGTGTCCTCGGCGAGGGACTTCACGGCGTCCGTCGCGGCGGGATAGTCGCCGGCGTTGATCAGCACCTGCGCCAGACGCACGCGCGCAAGGTCGCGGTAGAGGGCCGGCACCTTGCTGTCGTCGGCGAGGTCGCGCAGCGTCGCGGCGGAGGCGGTCTCGTCACCGTTGGCGGCCTCGGTCGTCGCGGCGCGGAAGCGGGCGAGGATCGAGAAGCCTTCCGGCGCGTCCTTCGCAAAATCCTCCAGCGACTGCGTGCCGGCTCCGGGACCCTCGGCGTCGAGGTCCGTCAGGATCGTGGCGTACTGCTCGCCTGCACTGCGTTCCGTCTTGACGCGCCACCATTCATAGCCGCGCCAACCAGCGGTCACGACGACGATGAGGACGGCGACGAGGATCACGTAGATCCCGTAGCGGTTCCAGACCCTGGCGAGCCGCTCGCGTCGCAGGTCCTCTTCGAGTTCGTCGAAAATATCGGTCATTGTCGTCCCGGGCGGGGTTCACTCACACTGCCGACGCCATAGCCAGCGGCGACACCCCTATCAGCCACAAATGCAGCTTCCAAACAAACAATCCGTAAACGACTAGACCGATCACAACCGCGGTGACGTCCGCCTGCCAGCGCGGGGTGAAGACCGGCGGCGTATAGAGGCCCGCCCGCTCCCGCTTCTTCAAGGAGATACGGTCGAGCACGGCCCAGGCGAGGAACGCGCCGAAAAGGATCACCGAGGGGAGGTCGCCGTTGACGAGAAGGTGGGCGACCGCCCACGTCTTCACCGCCACCAGCATCGGATGCTTCAGCGTTTTCCTGATGTGGCCGGGGAGATATGCGGCCGGCAGCACGATGAAGGCCAGCAGCATCAGGAGCAGCGCGAGGTGCGACATTCCGGCGGGCGGGACGTAGAGAATCGGCGGCCCCTCGGCCCACCAGGCGCTGTAGCCCCGCGCCAGGAGAATGAGGCCGATCAGCGAGACGATCGAATAGCTGATCTTGTAGGCGGTCTCGCCCAGCGCCTGCCGCAGCGGCGCCCCCGCGGACGGGACGATCTTCAGGGAATGCGCGCCCAGGAAGAGCACCAGACCCACCAGCATCAAAACCATGTCGTTCTCGCCTCGCTCGCGCCTGTTGAGATGTTGTTTGCGATCAATGTGGTTTGAATATCCGATACGTAACCCGATCGCACAGGGGCCGTCCCCCGCGTGCGCGCCCGGCGCTCATGGGAGACCCGTAAGATGATTCGCCCGGTCGTGGCCCTCGCGCTCATGCTGATGACCATTGCCCCCGCCGCGTCCGCCACCGCCAAGGAGCTGGTGGCACAGGTCGATCTGTCCGAACAAAAGCTCACGGTGATCTATAAAGGCCAGGCGCTGGCCGAGTGGAAGGTGTCAACGGGCCGCGCCGGCTACCGGACGCCGACGGGGATCTTCCGCCCGATGCGCATGCACCGCGAGTACTATTCGCGCCAGTACGACGACGCGCCGATGCCGAACGCCATCTTCTACGACCGCGGATACGCGATCCACGGGTCCTACGAGACCGGCAGCCTCGGCCGCCCCGCCTCGCACGGCTGCGTGCGGCTGAGCCCTTCGGATGCCGAGAAGTTCTTCGACCTCGTCGTCACGGTCGGCCCGGAAAACACCGCGATCCTGGTGCGCCAGTAGTGCGCCGTGCGCCGTCCGCCCGGGCCGGACGCCCGTGGCGGTGCCGCGGGCGTCGGCGCTATCGGCAGCCGGTGCTGGACGGACGGCGGGCTGCCGCTATCTGGGCGCAGGACCGCCATGATGAAGCCTGGGCCATCGCGGAGTTTTGAACGATTGTGGTTTGGGATCCGGGCCGGCGGCCGCCCATGATGGCCGCGCCGGTGCGGGACCGCCCGCGCGCCGCGGCCGGCGCGGCAGCGGACGACGGCCGGGGCCGACCCCTGAGGCTCGCCGAACCACGTTGAACGGAGTTGTCATCGTGATCCGCAGCGTTTCCCGACCTCCCGCCACCCCCCGGCATGCGCTGCGATGGGGCCTCGGTGCCCTGCTGACCCTCACCCTGCTCGTCGCCGGGCCCGAGCGGCTCGGCATCGGCACGGCGCCCGCGGCGGCCTTCTGCGTGGTCATTCCGGGCGGGGGCTGCGTCACTGGGCCGCTGATCCGCCGGCGGTTCGAGCGCCGCCGCCGCGTCTGGACCAACCGCTACCGGGGCAAGCGGGTCCGCGCGAGCCGTGACGGCGGCTCCTCGCCGCGCCTGAAGTCGGCCGGCGGCGCGAGCCTCACGCACATCGACCCCGAGATCCAGACCGCGCTCAACAGCATCGGTTTTCCCGTCGGCCGCGCGGACGGGCTGATGGGCCGCAAGACCCGCGACGGGATCCGCGGCTTCCAGACCGCCATCGACCAGGAGGCGACCGGCACGCTGACAGAGGCGCAGCGCCTCCTCCTGCTGCGCGCCCACGCGACGGTGGTCGCCGAGGGGCTCGACATCGCACCGGGCGACAACGCCGCCTTCCTGCAGCGCGTCATCGCGGCGACGGCCGCTCCGGCGGGCGTCGCGGTGGCCGCCGTCACGGCGGACGGCGTCACGACGGACGCCGACGGCACGGTGCCCGACGACACGTCGATCCCGGCGCCGGACGGCGACGCCGGCATGTCCCCCGCCGCGCCGAACCCGTTCGACACGGCCTCCCAGCCGGGCGGCATGTGCGACGGCATCGACCCGAACGCCGATAGCGCGCAGGTCGCGGCGATGGACGCCGACACGGCGATGCTGACCGCCTATTGCGGCGTGCGCTCCTACCTGATCGACATCGTCGACCCCACCACGCTCGGCGCCGACGAGGGGCGCGGCGACCTCGACACCTGCGCCGACTGGGCCAACCGCACCGGCCTCGGCGAGGACGACCTCGATACGCTCGCCCCCGAGGACGTCTCCGACACCTTCGCCGACCGTGTCCCGATGTCGCAGTCCGAGCGGGAGGCGACGCTCGACATCGCCAAGACCTGCATCGGCCTGGCGCTCCGCCACGACGACCCGATCACCGCGCGCTTCTACGCGCTCTACGCGGTGGCGATGGAGGACGACGGGTTCGGCGAGCTGGTGGCCGCCCATCACGGCCTCGGCCGTGGCGAGATCGACAGCCCCGACGCCGCCGCCGACTGGTACGACTGGACCGCCGGCGCACTGAACGACGGGGCGACGACCGTCACCGGCGACGACGCCCGCATCCGCGCCCGCCTGATGCGCGTCCTCGCCGCGAAGGCCGACGGCCTTGCGAGGGCCGCCGCCGAAGCCGGCCCCGCGGCGCCCCCGCCGCCCGACACGGCCGAGGCGGACCCCGCCGCCGGATCCACGGAGGCCGGCGCCGCTCCCATGGACGCCGTTCCGCCGTCCGGCGACGATGCACCTGCGGAGCCGCCGCCCGCGCTCTGGTCGCTCGCCGACGAGGCCGCCGCGGACCTGCCGGAGCTAGCCCGCCTGCTGCGTCTCTCCGAGGAGGAGCTCGACACGCTGTGCGAGGAGCCGGCGCAGGACGCGCTGGCGCTGCGGGTCTGCCGGATCGAGGCCTACGCCCGCCGCGACGTCGACCGGATGCGGGCGCTCGACGAGGCGCTGTCGGAGATCGGCGACCCGATCGGCACGAAGGCGATGTCCATCTGGGCCTGGCAGGACGCCCCGCAGCCGACCTCCCGGAGCCTCGCCGAGGCCGGGGACGTCAAACCCTGACCGGCCCGTCGCGGCGGCGCCCGCCAGCGCGCCGGACGAAGGTGCCCGTCGAGGCGCCGCCCAGCGCGGCGGACGCGCCATCGGCGACGGCGTAACGCCTGCACGTTGCGGAGCGTCCTCGATAGGTGGTGCCGGCGCGCCGGTCCGGTTCGCTAGATCGGCACCCGGACCCGGACGCGCAGGCCACCGAGCGGGCTGTCCCCCAGCGTGATCTCGCCGCCCTGCCGGCGGGCGATGTCACGCGCGATGGTGAGGCCGAGGCCCGTCCCCGAGCGGTTCTGGTTGCGCGCATCGTCGAGCCGGTAGAACGGCTGGAAGACGACCGCGCGCTTGTCCTCCGGGATGCCCGGCCCGTCGTCGTCGATCTCGATGATCAGCCAGTGCCCTTCCTGGCGGGCGAGGAGCTTGATCTTCTTCGCGTGTATCGACGCGTTGACGAGGAGGTTGGCGAGCATCCTGAGCGAGGCCGTCGGCCGCACCGTCGCGGTGAGGGTCGCCGGCACTTCCGCCTCCACCTGCAGCCCGCGCGCCGCGTCCTCCACCAGGTCGGCGATGGAGACGTTCTCGGCCGCCTCGTCGGTGTCGGTCCGGGCGAACTGCAGATAATCCTCCAGCATCGCCTGCATCTGGTCGACGTCCGCCCCCAGCGCCTCCACGTCCGCCGTCTGTTCCATCAGCGCCAGTTCCAGTCGGAAACGCGTGAGCATCGTCCTCAGGTCGTGGCTGACGCCGGCCAGCATCGACGTGCGCTGCTCGATCTGCAGCTCGATGCGGTGCTTCATCTCGAGGAACGCGCCCGTCGCCTGGCGCACCTCGGTCGCGCCGTGCGGTCGCAGCCGGCCCACCGGCCGGCCCTGGCCGAACTTCTGCGTCGCGGCCGCCAGCTCCTGGATCGGCCGCACCTGGCCGCGCAGGAAGAGCACCGCCACGGCGATCAGCACCAATGAGGTCCCCGCCATCCATACCAGCGTGATGTGCGCGTTCGAGGCGTAGGTGCTGCTGCGGCGCGTGACGACCACGAGGGTGCCGACCTCCGTCAGCACGCGGATCTCGACGTAGCGGTCCTTGTCGAAGGTATCGATCCAGAAGGGGCGGTCGACCCAGCGGCGCAGCTCGCGCGAGAGCGTGTAGTCGAGGAGGTTGAAGAACCAGGGGGAGCGGCGCGAGGGGAGGGTCGTCTCGTCGCTCATCCGCGCCTGGTCGAACAGCGTGTTGCGGGCGATCCGCAGGACGCGCGGCCGGTCCGACGGGTCGGCGGTCTCGATGTTGCGCACGGTCGCCGCGATGGCCTGCGCCGTCGCCTGCGACAGGCGCGCCGTCATGTTCTCCCAGTGCCGGTCGAGGAAGACGAACGCCACCACCGACTGCAGCGCGATCATCGGCAGCACGATGATGAGGATGGAGCGCGGGAAGAGCCGCCGCGGGAGGCGCCGCCGCAGCCACCGCTCGATCGGCGGAGGCAGGCCCGCCCAGCGCAGGATCCGCCGCCAGAGAGGCCGCGTGTAGGGGGAGGTGAGGCTCACGTATCGTCCACGAGATCGGCGACCAGGCGGTAGCCGAGACCGCGCACCGTCTGCAGGTAGCGCGGATCCGCGGGGTTGTCCTCGAGCTTGCGGCGCAGGCGGTTCATCTGCACGTCGATCGCACGGTCGCCGAGCTGCTCGTCGGCGACGAGATCCTGCCGCGGAACGGTCGCGCCCGGACGCGTGGCGAGGAGTCGCAGGAGGCGCCGCTCCCGCTCGGTGAGGCGCACGAGGGTGCCGCTGGAGGTGAGCTCCTCCCGCTTCAGGTCGAAGCGGAAGGAGCCGAAGCGGACCACGCGGGCGACGTCCGGGCGGCGCCGCAGCAGGTTCTTCAGCCGCAGAGACAGCTCCTGCGGCTCGAACGGCTTGCCGAGGTAGTCGTCCGCGCCGAGCGACAGGCCGCGCACGCGCTGCTCCACCTCCGCCATCGCCGTCAGCATCAGCACCGGCGTCTCCCCGCCCTCCTTCATGTGGGAGAGGAGCGAGAGGCCGTCCTCGCCCGGCATCATGATGTCGAGCACCGCCGCGTCGAACACGAGGCCGCCGAGGATGCGCCGCGCCTCCGTCGCGTCGGCGGTGGCGGTCACCCGGAACCCCTCCTTGCGCAAGAATCTTTCGAGCAGCGAGCGGATACGCTGATCGTCGTCGACGACGAGCACGTGCGGCGCATCGTCCTCCTGCCGCGGCTCACCGGCCATCGTGTGGGTTACAGCCATCACTACCGTCCACCTTCGATCCGGCGCAGCACTGCGTTCCGGTCGTCATCGTCCACCAGCGCGGTCAGAAAGGCAAAGACCGTCTCCCGTGCGCCCGGACCGGCGGCCTTTATCGCCGCCTCGATCCGTTCCGACTGGATCCGCACGACCTCGCGGGCGAGGCGGTGACCGGCCTCGGTCGTCTGCAACCGCTTCTCGCGGCGGTCGAATTCTCCGGCGCGGACCTCGATGAGGCCATCGTCCACCAGCGTCTTCAAGATGCGCGAGACCCCCTGCTTGGTGACCTTCAGGATGCCGAGCAGCTCGCCCACCGTCAGGCCGGGATGCCGGTCGACGAAGTGGAGGACGCGGTGGTGCGCCCGGCCGTAACCCAGCTCGGCGAGCCGTTCATCGGCGATTCCGACGAAGTCCCGATAGCCGAAGAACATGCCTTCGATGAGAGCAAGCGCAAGCTCGCCATCCGGACTCTGACTTTTTTTCAGGTCAACCATATTGACGTTTTGCGACACTTCGCATACCTAGCGCCTCTCTCAACCGCGCTAATCTGTCGTGATGATGGGGTTCTGAGAAATAAAATTGCGCAGACGGGTTTTTTCATGCGTCCGCGCTGCAACAGGCGAAACATGCGCCATCGGAGATAAAAAAATGGCACTTCCTTTCGATCAGCATGAGGGTGACATCTGGATGGATGGCTCTTTTGTGCCCTGGAAAGACGCTAAGCTGCACGTCCTCTCGCACGGGCTGCACTACGCGAGTGCCGTATTTGAGGGTGAGCGCGCCTACGGGGGCGAGATTTTCGAGTGCGAGGCCCATACCGACCGTCTGTTCGCCTCCGCCGACGCCATGGGGATGATTATTCCCTATAGCAAGGAAGCGATTAACGCCGCCAAGCGGGAAACGCTCGCGCGGATGGGCCTGACCGACGCCTACCTGCGTCCGATCGCCTGGCGCGGCTCGGAGATGATGGGCGTCTCCGCGCAGCAGAACACGATCCACATGGCGATCGCCTGCTGGGCCTGGCCGTCCTACTTCGACCCCGCCGCGCGCGAGAAGGGCATCCGCCTCGACATCTCGGAGTGGCGCCGTCCCGACCCGCGCACGATCCCGTGCCACGCCAAGGCGGCCGGTCTCTACATGATCTGTACGCTGTCCAAGCATAAGGCCGAGTCGAAGGGCTACGCCGACGCGCTGATGTTCGACTGGCGCGGCCACATCGCCGAGGCCACGGGCGCCAACGTCTTCTTCGTGAAGGACGGCGCCCTGCACACCCCGACGCCGGACTGCTTCCTGGACGGCATCACCCGCCGCACCGTGATCCGCCTCGCCCGCGAGCGCGGCATCGAGGTGAACCAGCGCACGATCATGCCGGAGGAGATGGAGAGCTTCGAGGAGTGCTTCCTCACCGGCACGGCGGCCGAGGTCACCCCGGTCGGGGAGATCGGCCCCTACCGGTTCGTCCCCGGCGAGATCACCCGGACGCTGATCGACGCCTACGCCAAGGCGGTTCAGCCCCCGCACGTCGCCCTGCGCGAGGTCGCGTAACACACTCCGCCGGCGCGTCGCGGGCCGATCCGGTCCCGCGGCGCGCCGCGCAGACAGCCGGCCCCGCCGGCGAGCAAGGCGCGTCCCTTCGGGCGCGCCTTTTTGCGTGCCGGACGCCCGGACCGGGCCTAGGGGCCGCGTTCGGCGCTTGCCTCTTCACCGCCACTGAAATGAATATCGTTTGGGGAGAGACGAGCCAGGGACATTGGCGATGGACGAGGCGAAGACCCAAGCGGCCGCCGCGACCCGCACGACCGCCGGCCCGACGGCCGACGGCACGCGCGCGGCCGGCACCGCGCCCGCCGCCGGCACCGGCACCGGGATCGCAGCGGGGGAGGAGGCGGCCGCATCCGCGCAGGGCCCGACCGGCGGACCGGAGCCGGCACGGCCAACCGCGGCGGCGCGGGCGGGCGAGGATAACGGGCCCTGGCGGGAGGCGACCGGCGTGCCGGACGTCAAGGCCGCCACCTTCGGCGACCTCGGCGCGGCGCTCGCGGCGGGGTGGAGCGACTTCCTCGCCGCGCCGCTCTTCGGGATCGGGGTGGGGCTGGTCTACGCCGTCTTCGGCTGGCTGCTCCTCGCGGTCGCCGAGTCGGCGACGCTCGACGGGCTGACCTTCCCGCTCTTCGGCGGCTTCGTCATGGTCGCCCCGTTCGCCGCGACGATCCTCTACGAGATCAGCCGCCGCCGCAGCATCGACCTCTCCTTCAGCCTGTCGGACGCGTGGGCCATCATCGGCGGAACCGCGCGGCGCTCGCTGATGATCCTCGGCCTCGTGCTCGTCCTGTGGCTCGGCATCTGGAGCCGCGCGGCGGTCTTCATCTACGCCATATATTACGGCTTCGACGCGCCGCCCTTCCTGGAGATGCTGCCGGACCTCGTCACCACCGAGCGGGGGCTCCTGTTCCTCTTCTGGGGGCACGTGGTGGGGGCGGGGTTCGCGGCGGTCGCCTACTGCATGTCCGCGTTGTCCTTCCCGTTCCTGCTGGACCGGGACGCGGACATCGCGACCGCCATCATCACCTCGTTCAAGGCGGTGCTGGCGAGCCCGGTTGTGATGCTGTCGTGGGCGGCCATCATCGGCATCGTGATGGCGATCGCCGCGGTACCGGCGTTCCTCGGCTTCCTCGTCGCGCTGCCGCTCTTCGGCCACGCGACGTGGCACCTATATCGCCGTCTCGTCCTCACCTGAGCGGGGAGGGCGCGTGGCCCGGCCCGCGGCGGGTCAGCGGACGGGGGGCTTGCCGGAGTCGATCCGCGCGAGGCCTTCCTTCGCCGGCGGGTAGTTCGGCCGGAGCTGAAGGGCGCGGTTGTAGGCGGCGCGGGCCTTGTTGGGGTCGCCCTGATACTCGAGCGCCAGGCCGCGGTTGGCCCAGGCGTCCGCGTAGTCGCGGTCGATCTGGAGTGCCTGGTTGAAGTCCTGCAGCGCCGCGTCGATGTCGCCGGTGGCGAGGTAGGACACGCCGCGCCCGTTGTAGGGCTCGGGGGCCTGCGGATCGAGGCCGATGGCGATGCCAAAGTCCTCGACAGCGAAGGCGTGCAGGTTCTGGGATTGGTAGATCAGCGCGCGGTTGTGATACGCACGCCCGTCACCCGAGTTCGAGCGGATCGCGGCGTTGAAGTCCTCCAACGCACGGTCCGACTGGTTCTGCAGGCGGTAGATGTTGCCGCGCCCGACGAGCGCAGCGTCGTAGCCGGGATTGATCCGCAGCGCCGTGTTGTAGTCGTTCAGCGCGGCGCTCAGGTTGTCCATGCGGCGGTAGACCAGCGCGCGGTTCGCGTACGCCTGGTAGTACTGCGGATTGATCTCGATCGCCTTGTCGAAATCGGCCAGCGCCTCGCGCAGCTTGTTGGCACGGCCGTAGGCTGTCCCGCGCATGTTGTATGCGCTGGCGTCACCGGGATTGGCCTCCACAACGGCCGTCAGCGAGGCGATGTTGGTCGACGATCCCGATGCCGGGTCGATCAGCCGGCCCGGGGTCGTCATCGCATCGTCGATGACGCAGCCGCCAAGCATGACGGCGACCAGGACCGACGGGATCGTTCGGGACAATTTCCGCGTCATACTACTCCACCACGAACCATGACGACGCGGCTGGAACGAATCAGCTGCGCTTCTTGCCCGGGAGCAGACCTTCGCGCTGTGCACGCTTGCGCGCAAGCTTGCGGGCGCGGCGAACGGCCTCGGCCTTTTCGCGAGCCTTACGCTCGGACGGCTTCTCGTAGTGGTTACGCATCTTCATTTCGCGGAAGATGCCTTCGCGCTGCATCTTCTTCTTCAGCGCCTTGAGCGCCTGGTCGACGTTGTTGTCCCGAACCAAAACCTGCACTTGGCCGTTTTCCTTCTGTTGCACGGTGCATTCCGGCTGCACCGTCATGCCGGGCGCGAGCGCCATTTTCCCAACGCCAATGCGCGCAAGTAGCCAGGCCGCTCCCCCCATGGGAGCCACCACCTAGCTACGAACGCGCGAAGGCAGTCCGATATCAGCCACCGGCGCGAAAGTCCACACCGCGGCTCAGTACGTTGACGTGCCCCATCTTCCGACCGGGACGTGTGTCACGTTTGCCATAAAGGTGGAGCTTCGCACCGGCCGTGTCCAGATGCCTTTGCCAATCGTCCGCGTCGTGGCCGATCAGATTGAGCATCACGGCGTCCGCCGTGCGGGCCGTTGAGCCCAGCGGCCAGCCCGCGATCGCGCGGATATGGTTCTCGAACTGGCTGGTGACGGCGGCGTCCTGCGTCCAGTGGCCGGTATTGTGCACCCGCGGCGCCATCTCGTTGGCGACCAGCGGGTTCGCCGGGTCGCCGGTCACGAACCATTCGATCGCCAGAACGCCGACGTAGCCGAGCGCCTCGGCGACGTCGGCGGTGAGACGCTGCGCCTCGGCCTCCAGCCCCGCGGTGAGCGGACCGGGGACGGTGGACCGGCGCAGGATCCCCTCGCTGTGCTCGTTCGCCGGCGCGGTGTAGGCGGCGGTCCGCCCGTCCGCGCCGCGGGCGAGCACGGTTGAGGTCTCGGCGTCGAACGGCACCAGCGCCTCGACGATGGCCGGCACCTCGCCGATGGAGGCAAAGGCGCGCGCGACGTCGACGCCGGGGACGAGGCGGACCTGCCCCTTGCCGTCGTAGCCCATGCGGCGCGTCTTCAGGATCCCGACGCCGCCGAGATCGGTCAGCGCACCGGCGATCTCCTCGGGCGAGGACACGCCCCGGTGCGGCGCCACGGGCAGGCCGCACTCGGCGAGGAACGCCTTTTCGGTGAGTCGGTCCTGCGCGACCTCGAGCGCGCGCGGGCCGGGACGCACCCTGTCGCCCAGCCCCTCGACCGCGGACACGGGGACGTTCTCGAACTCGTAGGTGACGACGTCGACGGCGGCGGCGAAGCGGGCGAGAGCCTCGGCGTCCTCGTACGGCGCGATCGTGGTGCCGGCGGCGACGGCGGCGGCGGGCGGGTCGGTGTCGGGACAGTAGATGTGGACCGACAGGCCGAGCTCGGCCGCCGCGGTCGCCAGCATGCGCCCGAGCTGGCCGCCACCCAGGATGCCGATGGTCGCGCCGGGAGTGAGGATCACGCTTCGTCCCTGGGCTGTTCGGCGACGGAGGCGGTGCGGGCGGCACGCCAGGCGGTGAGCCGCTCGGCGAGCGCCTCGTCCGTCAGCGCCAGCACGGACGCCGCGAGGAGGGCGGCGTTGACGGCACCGGCGCGGCCGATGGCGAGCGTGCCGACCGGAACGCCGGCCGGCATCTGCACGATGGAGAGAAGGCTGTCCCACCCGGAGAGCGCCTTGCTCTCCACGGGGACGCCGAAGACCGGGAGCGTCGTCATCGCGGCGACCATGCCCGGGAGGTGAGCGGCACCGCCGGCGCCGGCGATGATCACCTTCACGCCGCGGTCCGCCGCGCTCTCGGCGAACTCGTAGAGGCGCCGGGGGGTGCGGTGGGCGGAGACGATGAGGGCGTCGTGCTCGATCCCAAGCTCGCCCAGGGTGACGGCGGCGCCGCGCATGGTCACCCAGTCGGACTGGCTTCCCATGATCACCGCGACCGGTGCGGCTGCGGCGCTCACGCGATGATGTCCGGCAGGATGCGGTCGGACAGGAGGCGGATCTCGTCCTTGAGCTGAAGCTTGCGCTTCTTCAGCCGCTTGATCTGCAGAAGGTCGGTCGATCCCGCATACTCCAGCGCCTCGACGGCGGCGTCGAGGTCGCGATGCTGCTCTTTTAGCATCTCAAGTCGTGCCAAGAGTTCGTTTTGCTCGTCTTCATCCATGGGTGTACGTGCCGCGGGCCAACTCACTGATAGTTCAACCCGCGGAACGCTGTCGAGCGGGTTTTAACCGGCGGGTGCTCCGACGACCGCGACGGTGGGCTTGCCTTCGCCCAGAATCCGCGACGCGGCCCGACGGACATCGTCGAGTGTCACCGCCTCGATGAGCGCATTGCGCCCGTCGATATAGTCGATGCCAAGATCTTCCAGCTGGATGGCGAGAAGTTGGCGGGCGGTGGAGTTGGACGAGCCGAAGCGCAGCGCGTAGGACCCGGTGAGGTAGGCCTTGGCGTCCTCGAGCTCGGCCTCGGTCGGACCCTCATTCGCCATCCGCTGCAGTTGCTGCAGGATGACGTCGACGGTCTCCATCGCCCGGTCGTTGCGCGTCGCCGTCCCGCCGCCGAACACGGCGGTGTGGTCGTAGGGCGCGATGTAGGAATAGACCGAGTAGGCGAGGCCGCGCTTCTCGCGCACTTCCTCGAACAGCCAGGACGAGAACGCCCCGCCGCCCAGGATGTGGTTCATCACGTAGGCCGGGATGAAGTCCGGGTCCTTGCGGGCAATGCCGGGGCCGCCGAAGCGGATCGAGGTCTGCGGCGTCGCGATCTGCTCGTTGGCGGTCTGGCCGGTCGCCGCCTCGACGTCCGGAACCGGCGTCAGCGCGGCGTGGTCGGGGAGGGCGCCGAACGCACGGTCGAGGAGCGGGCCCAGCGTGTCGGCGTCGATGTCGCCCACCACCGAGACCATCAGGTTGTCCTTGCCGAAGGTGCCGCGGGCGGCGACGAGGTCGTCGCGGGTCATCGCGGCGATGCTCTCGGGCGTGCCGTTGGCGGGCCGGCCGTAGGGGTGGTGCGGAAAGGCCGTCTCGGACCAGAGGCGCCCGGCGATGGCGTCCGGGTCGGTCAGCTCGCGGCGGAGGCTGGAGACGATGGCGGCCTGCATGCGGCCCATCGCCTCCTGCTCGAAGCGCGGCTCGTTGAGGGCGAGCGACAGGAGGTCGAAGCCCCGCTCGAGGTTCGCCGAGATCACCTGCATGTCGCCGTAGAAGTGGTCGCGGCTCGGGTCGAAGGAGAGGCGCACGGCACTGTCGCGCAGCGCGGTCTGGAAGGCCACGCTGTCGTAGTCCGCGGCGCCCTCGTCGAGCATCGAGGAGAGGAGGTTGGCACGACCCGGCTTGTCCTCCGGGTCCTGCGCGCTGCCGGCCCCGGCGAAGGCGAAATCGACGGCGACGAGCGGCACCGTGTCGTCCGACACGAGCCACGCCTTGATGCCGCCGGGGCTGGTCACTTGCTGAATGTCGATGGCGCTAGCGCTCCCAATGGTCGCTGTCAGGAAGCCGATCGCCGCGATGGTGCTGGACAGGATACGCATCGGATCGTTCCTTACTGGACGACGGTGGCTTCGGCAGGGGACGGTGCGTCGGCATCGCCCTTCTGCGAGGCGGTCTCAGGCGTCGATTCGAGGAGGCGGCCGGTGACCGACGCCTTGCCGTCGAGGTAGGTCTGCGCCGCCGTCTGCACGTCCTCGGCGGTCACCTTGGAGATCTGCGAGGGCCAGGCCTTGATGTCGTCGACGGTCGAGCCGGTGGTGATCGACGCCCCGAAGATCCGCGCCAGCGAGGACTGGTTGTCCTGTGCAAAGATGACCGATGACAGGAGGTTCGTCTTGGCCCGCCTCAGCTCCTCGTCGGTGACGCCGTTCCGGGCGATGTCGGCGACGGCGGCCTTGGCGCGCGCCTCGATGTCGGCGAGGTCCGAGCCGTCGGTCGGGGTCGCGTAGACGACGAAGCGCGTGTCGTCGACGGCGCTCGACTGATAGTACGAGCCCGCGGACGTCGCGATGCCGCTTTCACGCACGAGGTCGGTGTAGAGCCGGCTCGTGTTGTTGCCGCCCAGTACCTCGGCCAGCACGTCGATGGCTTCGGCCTCGCCGGGCTTGGCGGTGTTGTAGCTCGGCACGATCCAGGAGACCTGGGTCGTCTCCTGCGTCACGCGCGGGTCGCGCAGCTCCACAAGGCGGTCGGCGCGCAGCTTCTCCACCGCCGGGCGATGGCGCAGGAACGGGCCGGCGTCGTCGGCGATCTTGCCGTAGGTGTTCTCGGCGAGGGTGCGGATCTCGTCCTCGGTCACGTCGCCGGCGACGACCAGCACGGCGGCGCCGGGGCGGTAGAACGAGTGGTAGAAGTTGATCGCGTCCTCATGGGTGAGGGCGGCAACCTCGTCGGCCCAGCCGATCACCGGATCGCCGTAGGGGTGGTTGACGTAGAGCGTCGCGTCGACGGCCTCGCCGAGCTCGGCGGAGGGCTGCGTCTCGACGCGCATGCGCCGCTCCTCCAGGACAACCTGGAGCTCGGGCGCGGAGACGTCCTCGGTGAGCTGGAGGCCGCGCATGCGGTCCGCCTCGAACGCCATCATCTCCGGCAGGTGCTCCTTGGCGACCTGCTGGAAGTAGGCGGTGTAGTCGTTGGAGGTGAAGGCGTTCTCGCGGCCGCCGAGGCGGGACACCGTCGTCGAGAAGGTGTTGCCGGGGTGCGCCTCGGTCCCCTTGAACATCAGGTGCTCGAGGTAGTGCGCGATGCCGGACTTGCCGGGGGGCTCGTCGGCCGAGCCGATCCGGTACCAGATCATGTGCGTGACGATCGGTGCGCGGCGGTCGGGGATCACCACGACCTGAAGCCCGTTGTCCAGCGTGAAGGTGGACGCGTCGGGCGCGATCTCGACGTTGCCGAGGTCCACGGGTTCAGCCCTGGCCGGAAGCGACAACAGCGTCGCGGCGGCGAGGGCGGCGACGGTCGTACGAAGCGTCATGCGGGGACACCCTGTCATCTGTCATGACAGGGAGGTAGCCCTCAGCGGCGCGCGACACCACTGAAGATTTCGTAAGGCGCCTCACTGCGGGAGGGTGCGGGCCCCCGGATCGGCTTCCCTGCGCTTGGCGTACAGCCGGTCCTTCAGCCATTCGGAATTGTCGATGTCCTTCTTTTCCGGCAGGGCGGCGGTGTCGGCCGGGGTGCGAAGGTCCGTCGGCGGCTGCACCAGCGAGACGCGCGGCGCGGGGGCACCGTCCTCGGTCAACATGCCGCGATCTTTCTTCGGCGCGTCGATGGTGACCTTGAGCTCCTGACGGGTCAGGCGGCCGCCGATGTAGTTCTTGTGGGCGTTCTCGGAGCCGAAGGTCTTGCGCTTCTCGCCCGTGCCTTCCGGAACCTCGCTCGGCAGGAAGCGGTCGCCGCGGCGGGCGGCGGCCTCGTCCGCCTCGGCGGCGGCGGCCAGCGTCTCCGACCGCTCGCGCAGGATGCGGGCGTCGTGGTCCTCGGGGAAGTTCACCGCCTGCTCGGCGCTCGACGTGTCCTTGGGGGACGGGAGGTCGGAGCTTGCGGGCATCGCGAGGGGTGCCCGCGGCGCGTAGGCGGAGACGTTGCTCTTCGACTGCTGGGTGAGGCCACCCATCGACAGAAGCGCACCGAACGCCGTCGTCTCCTCGACCTTGGCCGTGGGGTCCGGTTCTTCCTCGAAGTAGTTGTAGGCCGTGTTGCAGCCGGACAGGCCGACAGCGAGCGATGCCGCGATGAGGACGGAACGAACCATGGAACTCTCCACATTTTGGTGGATACACCACCAACCCAAAGCCATCGCCAACCCATGGGGCCAAGTCAACCGGTGCCTGTGGGCATCGGCCGATGTGAGGCTTTGCGGCAACACTGGCAGGTGATTGTTAACTACCCGTCAGCGCGGCGAAAGAGGCTTTCGATCAGGAGGAGGGCAACACCCACGACGATCGCGGCATCGGCGACGTTGAAGATGTACCAGGACCACGTTCCCCAGTGGAGGTGCACGTAGTCGACAACGGCGCCGTAGATCACCCGGTCGACGAGGTTGCCGACCGCGCCGCCCAGGATGAGGGCGACGGCGACCTTGGTGAACGCCCGCCCCGCGCGCCAGAGCCACACCCCGAGGGCGATACTGGCGGCCACGGTGAAGGCGACGAGCAGCCAGCGGCCGAGCCCGTCCTGCTGGAGCAGGCCGTAGCTGATGCCGCGGTTCATCACCAGGGTGATGTCGAGCACCGGCAGGACGCGGATCGGCCCGGCGGTGAAGTCGATGCCCAGCACCCAGATCTTCGCCGCCTGGTCGGCGACGAAGACCGCCAGCGCCACGAGGAGCGCAAGGGTGCGCCCCCGCTCCGCCGCCGGGACGGGGGTCGCTGCGGTTTCGTGGGTCACGCGGCGGCGGCGTCGATCTCGGCCATCGCCTCGGCGTCACGCGGGGAGAGGTCCGGGTAGCGCGGGTCCGAGCCCACCTCCGGCAGCACCTTCCACGAGCGGGCGCAGCGGCGGCCCTCGGCGAGGTCCACCTTCACGGAGACGCCCGGCACCTCGGCCAGGGTGAACGCGTCGGCGTCCGGAGCGCCGCCCTCGATCGTGACCGCGCTCGCGATCACGATGTCGGCGAAGTGGACCGCCTCGACCGCGGCGCGAAGCTCCGGATCCTCGACGCGGACCACCGGGTGCGCCTCCAGGGAGGAGCCGATGCGCTTCTCGCGCCGCTCCACCTCGAGCGCGCCCGTGACGACGCGACGCACCTTCTTCACCTTCTCCCAGCGCGCCGCGAGGGCGTCATCGCGCCAGGCCGGATCGGCGCTGAAGTAGGGCTCGAGGTGCACCGAGCCCTCGCGGCCGCGGGAGGCCCAGGACTCCTCCATGGTGAAGGGCAGGATCGGCGCGAGCCAGGTGACGAGCGCGTCGAACAGCTTGCCGACCACCGTCAGCGCCGCGTGGCGGCGGGCGGAGGAGGGCGCGTCGCAGTAGAGCGCGTCCTTGCGGATGTCGAAGTAGAAGGCCGAGAGCTCGACGTTGGCGAACGTCATCAGCGTGTGCGCGACGTGGCTGTAGTCGAAGTTGCGGTAGGCCTCCTTCACCTCGGCGTCGAGGACGGCGAGGCGGTGCAGCATCAGCCGCTCGAGCTCGGGCGCCCCGGAGAGGTCGACCTCGGTGCCGTCGTCATGCGCCAGGGTGCCGAGCATCCAGCGGATGGAGTTGCGCAGCTTGCGGTAGGCGTCGGCGACGCCCTTCATGATCTCGTCGCCGATGCGCTGGTCGTCCGAGTAGTCCTGGGAGGCGACCCAGAGGCGCAGGATGTCGGCGCCGTACTGCTTGATGATGTCCTGCGGGGCGATGGTGTTGCCGAGCGACTTCGACATCTTCCGCCCGTCCTCGGCCATGGTGAAGCCGTGGGTGATGACGGTGTTGTAGGGTGCGCGGCCGCGGGTGCCGCAGGACTCCAGGAGCGAGGAGTGGAACCAGCCGCGGTGCTGGTCGGAGCCTTCCAGGTAGACGTCCGCCGGCCACTTGAGGTCCGGCCGCTTGGCGAGGCAGAAGGCGTGCGTCGAGCCCGAGTCGAACCAGACGTCGAGGATGTCCGTCACCATCTCCCACTCGTCGGGATCGAAGGCGGAGCCGAGGAAGCGCGCCTTGGCGCCGTCGGCGAACCAGGCGTCGGCGCCCTCCGCCTCGAAGGCGTCGGCGATGGACTGGTTGACGCCCGCGTCGTTGAGGAGCTCGCCCGTCTCGACGTTCACGAAGACGGTGATCGGAACGCCCCAGGCGCGCTGGCGCGAGACGACCCAGTCGGGCCGGTGCTCGATCATGCCGCGCAGGCGGTTGCGGCCGGCGGGCGGCACAAAGCGCGTCGTGTCGATGGCCTTCACGGCGCGCTCGCGCAGCGTGCCGCCGGCGTGGGCGTACTCGGTCGCCGGGATCTCCTGGTCCATGGCGATGAACCACTGCGGCGTGTTGCGGAAGATGACCGGCTTCTTGGAGCGCCAGGAGTGCGGGTACTGGTGCTTCAGCCGGCCCCGCGCGATGAGGTTGCCCGACGCGCTCAGCGCGTCGATCACGGCCTGGTTGGCCTTGCCCTTCTCGCCCTTGCCGGTGATGACCGCGATGCCCTCGAAGCCCGGCGCGTCCTTCGTGTAGAGGCCGTCGGCGCCGACCGTGTAGGGGATGCCGGAGGGGATCCCCGCGATGTCGAGGTCGCGCTTGTGCGCCATCCAGACCTCGAAGTCCTCCACGCCATGGCCGGGGGCGGTGTGCACGAAGCCGGTACCCGCGTCGTCGGTGACGTGGTCGCCCGGCAGGATCGGCACGGGGAAGGTGTAGCCGCCGCTCTCGTGACCCGCGAGCGGGTGGGAGGCGCGGTAGCCCGAAAGCTCCTCGCCGGTCACGTCGCGCACGCGCACGAACTCGGTGACGCGGGTGGACTTCATGACCTCGTCGGCGAGCGAGTCGGCGAGGACGAGCCTCGCGCCGGCCTTCAGCCAGTTGCCCTCCGGCGCCTCGGTGACGCGGTAGAGGCCGTAGGCGATGCCCGGACCGTAGGCGACGGCGCGGTTGCCCGGGATCGTCCAGGGCGTGGTGGTCCAGATCACCACCGACGCGCCGGTGAGGTCCTGCCGGTCGGTGCCCATGTGCCCCTCGGCGTGGGTCACGTCCATGGGCATGTCGAGCGACATCATCCCGCCCTGGGCTTCCGCCTCGCCGGCGTAGCAGACGGGGCTCGCCACCTCGGTCGTCCCGCCCGCGCCGACGCGGTGGAGCGGGAAGGCGACGGTGATCGTGTCGGACTGGTAGTCGTGGTACTCGACCTCGGCCTCGGCGAGGGCGGTGCCCTCGACCACCGACCACATCACCGGCTTGGAGCCGCGATAGAGCTGCCCGGTGCTGGCGAAGGTCATGATCTCGCGCGCGATCTGCGCCTCGGCGCCGTAGCTCATGGTGAGGTACGGGTCGTCGAAGTCACCCACCACGCCGAGCCGCTTGAACTCCTCGCGCTGCACGCCGAGCCAGTGGGTCGCGAAGTCCCGGCACTCCTTGCGGAACTCGTTGACCGGGACCTCGTCCTTGTTCTTGCCCTTGGCGCGGTACTGCTCCTCGACCTTCCACTCGATGGGAAGGCCGTGGCAGTCCCAGCCGGGGACGTAGTTGGCGTCGTACCCTGCCATCTGATGCGAGCGGACGACGAAATCCTTGAGGATCTTGTTGAGCGCGGTGCCGATGTGGATGTTGCCGTTCGCATACGGCGGGCCGTCGTGGAGGATGAACTTCTCGCGGCCCGCGCTCACTTCGCGCAGGCGCTTGTAAAGGTCCATCTCCTGCCACCTGGCGAGCCACTCGGGCTCCTTCTTGGGCAGGCCCGCGCGCATGGGAAAGTCCGTCTGCGGCAGGAACAGCGTCTTGGAATAGTCGCGGGACTCGACGGCCGAATCGGACATGGATAGCGCTTTCTCGGGTTGGCGCGGCAGATCCGCGCCACTGGTGGCGGACAGGGGACGCGCCATCGCGCAGTCCCAGGTCGGTGGCAGAACGGGAATTTGCCCGACGCTGTCAAGCCTCGGCCCGCAAGTGTCAAGCCCGCGACACGCCGACACCCGTGCCGAGCTCGCTCCGCCCGGCCCCCGGTACGCGCGGCCGCGGCGCTGGGGATCGCGCAAAGGCGGCCGGATCGTACCCTCGTGGAGCGCGCCGGGCTGCCCGGAGGCGGGCGAACGGCGCCCGGAGAAAAACGCCGTCAGAAAAAGAGCGTGATCTCTGTTCCGATCCCGGCGACGTCCGAGAAGCCGCCGACCGCCAACGGGTCCTCCGGGCCGCAGTCGCCCGTGATGATCTGGTCGCCGGCGGGGAGGGGCGGGCCGTCGGGGCCGCAGTCGTCGCCGGCCGCGGTCGTGGTTTCGGGGGAGGGGCGGGTCTGCAGCTCCTCCTCTTCCTCGGGGTCCCCCTCGAAGAGGCTGCCGTCGGGACCCGGCCCCTCGGCCTCGGCGTACTCGAGCCGGAACTCCTCGGTGTCCTCGATCCCGGGCAGGATGCCGGTCAGGGTCGTGCGTTCGAACGGCATGGCGTCCTCATGTGCTTCCTGTTGCGATGCCCATGAGGTGGACGGACGAGGCCCCGGAGGGTGTGACCCGTGTCACCCGCCCGGTGCGCCGCCCCGGCCGGCGCCCGCCGCGTGACGCAGGGCACGCCCCCGGCGTGATGCGCGCCACATCCGGCGGCGGGCCGGGCGTGTCAGGTGACGCGGAAGACGAAGATGATCGCCGACAGGTCGAGGTCGTTGAGGAGGTAGACGCGGAACGGGCGGGATCGCTCGATCTGGCGCCAGCGGCCGGCGTCGGTCAGCCTCTCGATCGCCGCCTCGAAGCCCTGGTCCCGCCAGGTGTCGGCCCGCACGTTGAAGACGATGTGTCCGCCCGGCGCCGTCACCCGCGCCAGCTCGCCGAGGGCGGAGGGCGGCGCGTGGCCCGGTCCGAAGGCACCGATGCAGGCGGTCGCCGCGAAGGTGCCGTCGGCGAAGGGAAGTGCGGCGATGTCGCCCTCGTGCAGCGCCGCGTAGATGCCGCGCGCCCTTGCCCGGGCGAGCATTGCCGGCGTCAGGTCGACGCCGGTGAGCGGCGCGTAGCCGAGAAGGGCGAGCGCGTCGCCGACGACGCCGGTGCCGCACGCCGCGTCGAGCACCGGGGAGGCGCTCGCCGGGGCGTAGCGGGCGAGGAAGGCCGCCGCGAGATAGGGGATGCGGAACCCCTGGCCGACGGTGTCGGCGTCATAGTCGGCGGCCCATTTCTCGTAGTAGTCCCGCGTCTCCTCAGAAGACGCGGGACCATAGACCGCCTGGAGCGTACCCGGTGGCGGCGTGCGCGCCACTCAGAGGCTCGTGAGCAGGGCTTCTGCGCTGGAGGCGACGGCCTTGCCCGGCGTGTCCTCAATGTTGATGACCTTCACGACGCCGTTGTCGACGATCATGGCGTAGCGCTTGGAGCGGATGCCCATGCCGAAGCCGGAGGCGTCGATGTCGAGGCCGGCGGCGCGGGAGAAGTTGGCCGAGCCGTCGGCGAGGAAGGTGATCTTGCCGTCCGCCTCGGTCGCCTTCGACCAGGCGTTCATCACGAACACGTCGTTCACCGCGACGACGCAGATCTCGTCGACGCCCTTGGCCTTGATCGCGTCGTACTCGGCGAGGAAGCCCGGGAGGTGGTTGTTGTGGCAGGTCGGGGTGAAGGCGCCCGGCACCCCGAAGATGACGACCTTGCGGCCTTTCGTCAGCTCCTCGGTGGTGACGTCCGACGGGCCGTCAGGGGTCATGGTCTTGAAGGTCGCTGCGGGAAGCGTGTCGCCGACGGCGATGGTCATGGTCGTCCTCCGAGGTTTAGTTTGTCGCGCTTTATAGGTTTGCCATGCGGCAAACGACAGCCCCGGCATGAAGCGTGCCTTCACCGGAACGAATGCTGTGTTACCCTCTTGTATGTGCACGGCTCGGGGAGACGGCCCATGGACAGAACGGAAGGATATCTAGAAGGGCAGTGCCTGATCGCCATGCCCCAGATGGGCGACGAGCGGTTCAACCGGGCGGTCGTCTTTCTCTGCGCCCACTCCGAGGAGGGCGCGATGGGCATCGTCGTGAACAAGCCGGCGAAGAATGTGTCCTTCGTGGACCTTCTGACGCAGCTCGGCGTCGTCGAGGAAGAGAACGCGATCCGCCTGCCGGCGGCCGCGCGCAACGTCGCTGTCCACAACGGCGGACCGGTCGAGACCGGCCGCGGATTCGTTCTCCACACTTCCGACTTCATGCTCAAGGAGGCGACGCTCGTCGCCGGCGACAACGTCTGCCTGACGGCGACCGTGGAGATCCTGCGCGCCATCGCCCACGGCTCGGGTCCGAGCCAGGCGCTCCTCGCGCTTGGGTACGCCGGCTGGGCGCCCGGCCAGCTCGAGGCGGAGATCGCCGGCAACGGCTGGCTGCACTGCGCCGCCGACCACGATCTCCTGTTCGACATGGATGTCGCGAGCAAGTACGAACGGGCCGTGAAGAAGCTGGGTTTCGACCCGCAGGTACTGTCCTCGGCCGCCGGTCACGCATAATCCCGACATAATTCCAATGACGGGATTGTGTTGACAGAGCGCCGTCAGACGCGCTTGTGACAGTGGCCTTTGCGGGAGGATTGGTTTCGGGTGCAGTACATCTCCACGAGGGGCGGCGCCGAGCCGCTAGGGTTCTGCGATGCAACGCTGACCGGGCTTGCCCCGGACGGTGGTCTTTTCGTGCCCGATGCCTACCCGACACTGGATCCCGCGACCCTTCAGTCCCTCGCCGGACAGCCGTTCGAGACGATGGCCCACGCCGTCCTCTCCCGCTTCGCCGCCGGTGAGCTGACCGACGACGAGCTGAAGGCCGACATCGACGCCGCGATGGGCACCTTCGCCCACCCCGCACGCACGCCGCTGGTGCAGATCGGCCCCAACCAGTTCATTCTTGAGCTGTTCCACGGCCCGACGCTCGCCTTCAAGGACGTCGCGATGCAGACGCTCGCGCGCCTGATGGACCGCATTTTGTCGCAGCGCGGCCGCCGCGCGACCATCGTGACGGCGACCTCCGGCGACACCGGCGCCGCCGCAGCCGACGCCTTCCGCGGCCGTTCGGCGATCGACCTCTTCATCCTCTATCCGGACGGGCGCGTCTCCGACGTGCAGCGCCGGCAGATGACCACCATCGCCGACGACAACGTCCACACCCTCGCCGTCGCCGGCGACTTCGACGACTGCCAGCGCATCGTCAAGGCTCTGTTCGTCGACCGCGAGTTCAACGAGCGCGTCGCGATGAGCGGCGTGAACTCGATCAACTGGGCCCGCGTCGCGGCGCAGATCACCTACTACCTCTTCGCCGCGCTGACGCTCGGCGCGCCGCACCGCAAGGTCGCCTTCTCGGTGCCGACGGGCAACTTCGGCGACATCCTCGCCGGCTACGTCGCCCACAAGATGGGCCTGCCGGTGGAGCAGCTCATCATCGCCACCAACCAGAACGACATCCTCGACCGCACGCTGAAGACCGGGCGCTACATGCCGGGCCGCGTCTCGCCGTCGACCTCGCCGTCGATGGACATCCAGGTCTCGTCCAACTTCGAGCGGCTGGTGTTCGACCTCTCCGGCCGCAACGCCGCCTCCGTGAAGGAGCGCCTCGCCGACCTTTCCGGCGGCTTCGAGCTGACCGCCCCGGAACTGGCCGAGATGCGCACGCTCTTCTCCTCCGGCCGCTCCGACGACGAGGAGACCCGCAAGGTCATCGGCGAGATCTACGCCGAGACCGGCCTCATCGTGGACACGCACACCGCCGTCGGCCTCAAGGCCGCGCGGGAGGCGAAGGTCCCGGACGGAACCCCGGTGGTGACGCTCTCCACCGCGCACCCGGCGAAGTTCCCGGACGCGGTGGAAGCCGGCTGCGGCCGCCGCCCCGAGCAGCCGGAGCGCCTCGCCGAGGTGATGTCGAGCCCGGAGCGCTCCACCAGGGTCGCCGCCGACGTGAAGGCGGTCGCGGACATCGTGCTGGAGCGGTCGCGCGCGGTGGCGGCATGACCGAGCTGACCCGCCTCCCGTCCGGCCTGACGGTCGTCACCGACTCGATGGCGCACGTCGATTCCGTCGCCGTCGGCGTCTGGGTCGAGACCGGCACGCGCTCCGAGCTCGAGGGCGAGCACGGCATCGCCCACTTCATGGAGCACATGGCCTTCAAGGGCACCGCGAACCGCTCCGCCCGCGCCATCTCCGAGGCGATCGAGACCGTCGGCGGCGAGATCAACGCCGCCACCAGCGTCGAGACCACCGCCTACCACGCCCGGATGCTGACCGAGGACCTTCCCCTCGCGCTCGACATCTTCGCCGACATCCTGACAGAGCCCGCCTTCGACCCGGCGGACGTGGAGCGCGAGCGCCACGTGATCCTGCAGGAGATCGGCGCCGCCGAGGACATCCCCGAGGACCGCGCGTTCGACGCGCTGCCGGAGGCGGCCTTCGTCGGCCAGCCGCTGGGCCGGCGCATCCTCGGCACCCGCGCCTCCGTCGGCGCCGTGTCGCCGGACGCGCTGCGCGCCTTCTTCGAGGCGAACTACACCGCCCCGTCGATGACCGTCGTCGCCGCCGGCAAGGTCTGCCACGACCGCCTCGTCGACAGCATCGCCCGGGCGTTCGAGCGCGTCCCGACCCGCGCCGCGCGCACCGCCCCCGCGGCGACGTACACCGGCGGCGCGATGGCCGAGAGCGACGACGCGTCCGAGTGCCAGCTCATCTTCGGATTCGAGGGGCGCGCCGCGCTCCATGACGACGCCGTCGTCGCGCAGCTCGCCGCGATGGTGCTGGGCGGCGGCCTCTCCTCGCGCCTCTTCCAGGCGCTGCGGGAGGAGCGGGGCCTCGTCTACGACACCTCCGCCTTCCACTGGGCCTTCTCCGATTCGGGCGTCTTCGCCATCCACCTCGCGACCTCGCCGGAGGACGTCGCCGAGGCGCGCACCGTCGTGCTCGACGAGCTGGAGAGCGCCATCGCCACGGTGACGCCGGAGGAGCTGCAGCGGGCCAAGGCGCAGCTGCGCGCCGGCCTGCTGATGAGCCGCGAGAGCTGCAACGCGCGGATGGGCCAGGCCGCCCGCCAGGCGATCGTCTTCGGCCGCCCCGTGTCGAAGGAAGAGCGCATCGCCGAGATCGAGAAGGTCAGCGACACCGACGTGCGCCGCCTTCTGTCGGAGGTCTCCCGCTCGGTCCCGACGGTCGTCACCGTCGGCTCCGCGGACGCGTTCGACGCCGCCACGATCACGGCCCGGTTCGGCGCGGAGGTTCCTGCCGTATGAGTGCGCTGCCGCGTTCTGGTCCGCTTCGCGGCACGGCCGCGTTGAACGAGAGCACGGTCATCAGGGGCATCCGTACGCGGCTGAAGATGCCCGTTGCGCACGACTACGCCGAGTGGAGCAAGCTGCGCGCGGACAGCCGGCATTTCCTGAAGCCCTGGGAGCCGACGTGGCCGCGCGACGACCTCACGCGCATGGCCTACCGCCGGCGCCTGCGCCGCTATCACCGCGAGATCCGTGCCGATGAGGGCTACGCGCTCTTCGTGTTCGACGAGGCGACGAGCTGCCTCGCCGGCGGGATGACGCTCGCGCACGTCAAGCGCGGCGTCACGCAGTCCTGCTCGCTCGGCTACTGGATGGGCGAGCGCTTCGCGGGGCAGGGCATCATGGGCGACGCCGTTCGTGCCATCATCCCCTTTTGCTTCGACACTCTGGGCCTCAACCGGATCGAGGCGGCCACCTTGCCCCACAACGAGCGCTCCATCCGCCTCCTGAAGCGCGTCGGCTTCACGGAAGAGGGCTACGCGCGGAGGTTCCTGTGCATCAACGGGGCGTGGCGCGACCACGTTCTCTTCGGCCTCGTCAACGGGGACACCATCGACCCCACACGAGACACCGAGCGATGATGCGCTGGCTTCTCGCCGCATTGATGACCCTCGTGAGCGTCAATGCCCATGCCGTCGAGGCCGTCCCCGTCAGCAACAACGCGCCGGTCACGGACCTGCGTCCGTTCGCCGAGATCTACCTCGACGAGCCCGACCGCCTGCAGGTCTCCACCGCGCCCGACATCAACGGCGTGGTGCAGCGCATCGAGGTGACGCCGACCCACGAGGGCACGCGCCACTGGGCGGTCATCGGCCTGCAGAACCCCGGAGACGAGCAGCTCGACCGCCTTCTGGTCGCGCAGCACCATCGCCTCGCGGGCTCGGGCGTCGTCCATCCGGACCTCGGCTCGGTGCGCATCGTCGGCATCACGCCGTCGGAGGGCTTCCCGCCGCAGCGCGTCCCGTCGACCGAGGCGGACGTCTTCCTCATCACCCTCGACCCCGGCGCGACGGTGACGTTCGTGCTGGAGCTCGGCGACGACAACCTCCCCATGCTGCGCCTGTGGGAGCCCAACGCCTACCGCGACAGCCAGAACGCCTACACGCTGTTCAAGGGCATCATCGTCGGCATCGCCGGCCTGATGGCGCTGTTCTTCCTGGCGATGTTCGTCATCAAGGGCACGATGATGTTCGCCGCCTCGGCGGTCCTCGCCTGGGTGGGCTTCGGCTATGTCCTGATCGACTTCGCCTTCCTCGCCGACATCGTCGCGACCCGTCTCGCCTCGGAGACGGCGTTGCGGGCCTTCAGCGAGGCGATGCTCGTCATATCCCTCGCGGCCTTCGTGCTCTCCTACCTGCAGATCGCCCGATGGCGGCTCCGGCAGACGAGCCTCCTCCTGGCGTTCCTGCCGCTGACGGCCGTCGCCGGCTGGCTCTCCTTCCAGACGCCGGAGCTCGTCGCGCAGATCTCGCGTCAGGCGCTGCCGGTCGTCGCCCTGCTCGGCCTGTTCTCGATCATCGTCGCCGCGATCCGCGGCAACGAGCGCGCGGTGATGATCCTGCCGACGTGGGTGCTGCTGATCGGGTGGATCGTCGCCGCCGGTCTCACCGTGGTCGGCGACATCAGCAACGACTTCGTGCAGCCGGCGCTCAACGGCGGCCTCGTCCTGCTGGTGCTCCTCATCGGCTTCACGGTGATGCAGCACGCCTTCGCCGGGACCACCATCGCCCCCGCGCTCGCCAAGAACGTCGAGCGCGACGTGCTGGCCCTCGCCGGCGCCGGCGACATCGTCTGGGACTGGGACCTGCAGCGTGACCACATCACCTGCGGCGCCGAGGCGGAGCGGCTGCTCGGCCTCGACCGCGGCGCCCTCCAGGGGCCGCCGCAGGACTGGTTCCCGGCGCTCCACCCTCAGGACCGCGACCGCTTCCGCGCCGTCCTCGAAGCGACGACCGAACGCCGCCGCGGACGCATCAACGACCTCTTCCGCTTCCGCGGCCAGGACGGGCACTTCCGCTGGTTCCGCCTGCGCGCGCGGCCGGTGATCGGCACCGACGGCGAGATCATCCGCTGCGTCGGCACGCTCACCGACCAGACCGAGGCGAAGACCGTCGAGGAGCGACTGCTGCACGACAGCGTCTACGACAACCTGACCGGCCTGCCGAACCAGGCGCTGTTCCTCGACCGCATCGAGATGGCGCGGGCCTGGTCCAACGAGCAGACCGCGCAGCGCCTCTTCGTGTGCGTCGTCAACCCGGACAACTTCGCCGAGATCAACGACCAGTACGGCCAGTCGGTCGGCGATTCGGTGCTCCTCACCATGGCCCGCCGGCTCGGCCGCATCCTGCGCCGGCACGACAGCGTGGCGCGGCTCTCGGGCGATTCGTTCGGCCTCCTCGTCTACTCCGACCCCAACAAGCTGGAGGAGCTCTCCGAGCGGGTGCGGCAGGCGATGGGCGCGCCGATCCCGTTCGCGGACGAGGAGATCGTCGTCATCTGCTCGCTCGGCATCGCCGGCATCGACCTCAAGGCCGAGAACGCAGCCGAGATCCTCGACAATGCCGAGCTCGCGCTCCGCCGCGCCAAGCGGCAGGGCGGCGACCGCGCCGAGGTGTTCGACCCGCTGATGCGGCGCCTCAACATGTCCGGCCGCTCGCTCGCGCGCGATCTCAAGCGCGCCATCGCCGAGGACAGGGTCAAGCTGCAGTTCCGCCCGGTGCAGGACTTCGAGAGCGGCAAGGTCACCGGCTACGAGGCGGTTCCGACCTGGCAGCACCCGCTGCAGGGCCCGCTCTCCTGGAGCGAGCTGCTCGAGGTCGCCTCGCACGAGAACATGGCGCTGCAGATGGCGCTCGCGACGCTCGACCGCTGCGCGCAGACGCTCGGCGAGTGGCGCTCGTCCGGCAACCCGCTCACCCTGATGGTGACGCTGCCGATCGCCGAGGCCTTCCGCTCCGAGCTGGTGGGCGACATCAAGACCATCATCGCCCGCGCGCGCCTCGAGCCGGGGACGCTGCAGATCGGCGTGCCGGAGCGCATCGTCACCGACAACCCGGAGTTCTGCGTCCAGCTCGTCACGCGGCTGCGCGACGTGGGCGCCTCGGTCTGGCTGGTGGACTTCGCCCGCCGCACGAGCGCGCCGACGGTCCTGTCGCGCCTCTCCATCGACGGCGTGCGCTTCGACGAGGGCCTGACGGCCCATGTCGGCGAGCGTCCGCGCACGGACAAGCTGGCCGAGGCGATGTTCGGAGTCGCCGGCGCGCTCGGCGCCAAGGTCATGGTCGCGGGGGTGGAGACGGACGCCCAGGCGGCTAAGCTGAAGGCCTTGGGGGCCAACTTCGGCGTGGGTCCGGCGTTCGGCCGGGCGGTGACGTCCCTCGGCAAATCCAAGAAACTACAAACACAACAAGCGGCGGAATAGGAAACATGCGTCACGGCGGTCAGCTTCTGGTCGAACAGCTCAAGATCGAAGGCGTCGACCGCGTCTTCCAGGTGCCGGGCGAGAGCTTCCTCGCCGCGCTCGACGGCCTGCACGAGTCGGGAGTCGACGTGATCGGCTGCCGCCAGGAAGGCGGCGCGACGATGATGGCCGAGGCCGACGGCAAGCTGACCGGCCGGCCCGGGATCGCCTTCGTGACGCGCGGCCCCGGCGCGACCAACGGCTCCTCCGGCGTCCACGTGGCGATGCAGGATTCGACGCCGATGGTCCTCTTCATCGGCCAGGTCGGCGCCGACATGGTCGACCGTGAGGCCTTCCAGGAGGTCGACTACCGGCAGATGTTCGGCCCGCTCGCGAAGTGGGCGGCGCAGATCGACTCGGTCGACCGCATCCCCGAATACGTCAGCCACGCCTTCCACACGGCGATGTCCGGCCGCCCCGGCCCGGTCGTGCTGGCGCTGCCGGAGACGATGCTCTCCTCCACGTCGAGCAGCCCGTCCGCGCCGGCCTCCAACCCGGCGATGGCCGAGGCGAGCCCGGCGATGGTCGAGCGCACGATCGCGATGCTGAGCAAGGCGGAGCGTCCGCTCGTCATCGTCGGCGGCCCGGGCTGGTCGTCGGAGACGTGCGCGGCGCTGAAGGCGTTCGCCGAGGCGTCGGACATCCCCGTCGCGACCTCGCTGCGCTGCCAGGACTACATCGACTCGCGCACGCCGCAGTGCGTCGGCGACATGGGCGTCGCCATAGCGCCGGGCCTCAAGAAGGTGGTGCTGGACGCCGACGTCGTGCTCGTCGTGGGCGCGCGCCTCGGCGAGATGACGACCCAGGGCTACACCCTCTTCGAGGTGCCGGAGCCCAGCCAGACGCTGATCCACGTCTACCCGACGGGCGACGAGATCGGCCGCGTCTACCGTCCCGACCTCGGCATCGTCTCGACGCCGACGCCGTTCTTCAAGGCGCTCGCCGCCGCATGGCCGAAGGGCGGCACCGCACGGTGGGCGAAGTGGCGCAAGGACGCGCGCGAGGCCTACGAGGCCTGGTCCACCCCGAAGGAGACGCCCGGCGCGGTGAAGATGGAGGAGGTGGTCTCGCACCTCTCGCGCACGCTCGGCGACAACGCGATCATCACCAACGGCGCCGGCAACTACTCCGGCTGGGTGCACCGCTACTACCGCTTCCGCGGCTGGCGCTCGCAGCTCGCCCCGACGTCCGGCTCGATGGGCTACGGCCTTCCCGCGGCGGTGGCGGCGAAGCTGCGCCATCCGAAGGAGACGGTGGTCTGCTTCGCCGGCGACGGCTGCTTCCAGATGACCTGCCAGGAGTTCGGCACGGCGGCGCAGTACGGCGCGGGGCTGATCACCATCGTGGCGGACAACGGCATGTACGGCACGATCCGCATGCACCAGGAGCGCGAGTACCCGGGGCGCCCCTCCGGCACGAAGCTGGTCAACCCGAACTTCGCCAAGCTCGCCGAGAGCTACGGCGGCTTCGGCGCGACGGTGCGCGAGACGTCCGAGTTCGCCGACGCGTTCGACGCGGCGGTGGCGTCGGGCCTGCCGTCGATCATCCACCTGCACATGGACCCCGAGGCGCTCTCCACCGGCCTGCGCCTGTCGTCCTTCGCCACGGCGTAGACGTGCCTCCGCGAGGGCCGCGGCCCGGGGGCTCCCGGGCGCGGCCGGAGGTGCTGGCGGCGGCGTTCCAGACCGCCGTCGCGCGGTCCGACTGGGCGGCGGCCGTCGCCGCGCTGGACGGGCTGATCGCGCTCGCCCCGTCCGCCTCGCTCTCCTACAACAAGGCGGTCGCGCTGCGCCGGGCCGGCCGTGCCGTCGAGGCGGCCGAGGCCGCGCGCACCGCGCTCGCCCAGGACCCCGCCCACGGCAACGCCCTCTTCGAGCTGGGGGCCGCGCTGATGGACGCCGGCGACCGCCCGGGCGCCACGGACGCCTTCCGCCGCGTCCTCGCGAGGCACCCCGGCGACGCCGACGCGCGGACCAACCTCGCCGCGCTCCAGGTCGCGGCGGGCGAACCGAGCGAGGCGCTCGCGGTCCTCGGCGACGTCGGCGGCGCCGAGGCGGAGCAGACCCGCGCGGCGGCATGGCGCGACCTCGGCGACCTCGACGCGGCCGACCGCCACATGGCGGCACTCCCCGCCGCGACGGCGCTGAAGATCGCGACGCAGGGCGCCACGGGCCGCATCCCGCTCGATGTCCGCCGCTGGCGGCCCGGGCAGGGCGTGCCGTAGGCCGGATCGCAGGCGGCCCGGGACGGGGAGCCGCAGGTCCCGTCCGCAGGCGGCCCCTCCCGACGCGTCACCCAAATCCTCCGGCGTCCCCGCCGTTGCGCCGGACCATCGCCCCTTGCCGGGCGTTGCGGCGGTCGCGTGCCGGCGGTGGTTACCCTCGGCGGGTCCGCCGGTAGTGGCCCGGCTCGGACTGGATCCTGTCTTCAAGGTCGATGTGCCGGGCAAGCTCGCCGTCGTCCATCTCGGCGATGTCGAGGTCCAGCGGCTCGAGGGGGATCGGGACGGCCTGCGCCACCGGGGTTCCCCGGGGGACCGTGACGTTCACGGCGTGGTCGGTCCAGAGGGCGGGGAAGTGGACGAACCCGTCGTCGAACCGCTCGACGACGCCCCAGAGGGTGCGGAACGGCAGGTCCTCCCGGTTGTAGGGGTGCCCGACCAGCAGCCCGAATCCCTCCGGCAGCGACACCGTCCAGTGGTTGGTGAACTTGACGATGAAGTGGTGCGGGTCGGCGAACGGCGCGCCGGTCGCCTGCTCGGGCACGTGGACGCCGATCGGCGCGCGGGAGAGGCGGGCCACCGGGTGGACCGGCAGCCCGCTGTTCCAGGAGAAGGTTCCGTCCTTCAGCGTGAGGTCGGCGGCGAGGCGGAAGATGAGCCCCGTCTGCATCGCCTCCACGAAGGGCAGGCACTGCTTGACCGTGCGGACCTGGGCGCCGAGCACCGTGCTCTCGGCGCTCGGCGGCATGGTGCGCAGCCATTCGGGGAGGGACCGGCGGGCGAGGACCGGCTCGGGAACGTGCCCGGCGTAGCCCGGAAGGCAGCGCAGGCGGATCTTCAACGGGCCGTCCGCGTCCGCAGCAGCGCCCAGGTGGCGGCGGCGATGACGGTGATGGTGATGAAGATGACCCCGACGGCGTTGATGATCGGCGACAGGCCGAAGCGCATGCGTGAGCCGATCTCGGTGACGAGCGTCCAGTCCGGTCCGATGGCGAAGAATGTGGTGTTGTAGTTCTCGATCGACTGCAGCAGGGCGATGAGCGCCGCGGTCCCGATGGTGGGCATCAGGAACGGCAGGGTGATGCGCCGGAAGGTGAAGAAGGGCGAGGCGCCGAGGTCGGCCGCCGCCTCCTCCAGCGTGCGGTCCTGGCGGGAGAGGCGCGCCATGAACATCAGCAGCACGTAGGAGGAGATGAAGGACGCCTGCGCGACCATCGCCGTGAACAGCCCCGCCTGGACGCCGAAGAGATCGCGCCAGAAGATCATCGTGGTGATGCCGAGGATGATGCCGGGGGTGAGCATCGGCGAGACGAGGATGGCGTAGAGCACGCCCGTCGCCCTCGAGGAGAGGCGGGACAGGACAAGGGCGCCCGAAAGGCCCAGCGGAATGGCGATGGCAAGGACACCCGCGGCCACCATGAGCGAGTTCCAGAGACCCTGCATCATACGCGCGTCTTGCGGCAGTTCGATGAACCACCTGAGCGTGAACCCGCGCCACTCGGTGATCGAGGGCGTCGGGTAGTCGTTGAAGGCCGCGCCGACCATGATGAGGAGCGGCGCGAACATGAACGCGAAGAAGACGAGGAGGTAGGCCCCGAGCACGGCGTCGGACCAGTCGCGCCGGCGGCGCTGGCCCCGGGCGGCCACTATGGCGGGACCGTCGACGGCGGTCATCTGCGCCCTCCCTCTCGGCGGCTCATTTGGCGATGTCCCGGATGGAGACGCGGAAGAGGCGCATGACGAGCATCACGAAGATGACGCAGGCGAGGAGGAGCATCAGCGAGTAGGCCGAGCCCTGGTTCCAGTTCGCGCTCTCGAAGAAGCGGCGGTAGATCACCTGGCTGAACCAGTCGGGGTGGAGGCCGCGGCCGACGATCTCGGGCGCGGCGATGGTGCCCGCCGACAGCATGAACACCATGATGGCGCCGACCGCGATCCCCGGCTTGGCGTGGGGGATGACGATGCGGGTGTGCAGCTTGAAGGTCGAGGCGCCGAGGTCGCGCGCCGCGTCGATCTGGTTCCGGTCGAGCGTGTCGAGCGTGTTGTAGAGCGGAAAGACCATGAAGAGCACGTACGCGTAGATCATCACGGTGAAGACCGCCCAGTTGGAGGCGACCCAGCGCGGCCCGCCCCCGTCCGGGAACACGCCGAGGGCGGTGAGGAGGGAGTTCAGTACCCCCTCGCGCTCCAGGATCATGACCCAGGCGAAGATCCGCAGCAGCTCGTTGATGGTGTAGGGGATGACGAGGCCGAGGAGGAGCAGCGCCGTCTTCCCGCCGCTCCTCGACATCGCCACCGCGAACGCGACCGGATAGCAGACCACGAACGCGATCACCGTGACGAGCGTCGCGTAGAAGAGGGTCGAGAGGAAGATCCTGAGGTGCACCTCGCTCATCGTGGTGAAGTTGCGGACCGAGTAGTGCGGCGCGGCGGCCTTCTCCTCGGCGAGGCGGTCGCGCTCGGTCTCGAGCTCGGCCAGCCGGGCCTCGAGCGCGGCCTTCCGCTCCCCGAGCGCGGCGATCCTCGCCTCGACGTCCTGGCCCGTGTCCGCCGCCGGAGCGCCTCCGGGCGAGGGCAGCGCCGCCGACGGGATCGTCACCGACGGGACGGCGGGTGTCGCGGGTCCGGCGGACGGGCCGCTGGCGTTGGGGACCGCTACGGACGGGACCGATGGGCGCGGCGTCGACGGGCCGCTCACCGAGGGGACGCCGACCGTGGGGACGCCGACAGTCGGGGAGGGCGCTGCCCCGGCGCTTCCGCCCGCGTCGCGCTGGCGTTCCAGCACGCGGATGTCGAGCGCGACGGTGGCGATGTCGCGGGTCAGGCGGTTGAGGCGGGTGTTGGCGACCGTGAGGTCGTCGCTGTTGTCGATGTAGACGAAGGCGCGCTCGAGCATGGTGAGCTGCGGCACGACGATCATCCCGGCGATCCAGGCGACGGTGACCACCAGGAACAGCGTGCCGAGCGGCCAGCCGAAGGCGCGCAGGTAGGCGCCCATCAGGCCGCCTCGCCGGTGCGGGCCGCCTCGGCGGTGGCGATCGCCTCGGCGTCCGGCGGCATGACGATCGCGTCCTCCGGCGCGAAGCCGATCCGCATCGCGCCCGCCATCGGCGCCCTGCCGACGTTGGGCATCTGCACGGAGACGAGCTGGTCGCCCGCGGAGAGGACGAGCTGCACGAACGGACCCTCGAGGTCCCGCCGTTCCAGCGTCGCGCCGAATGAGTTCCGCGCCTCGCCGTCCAGCACCATGCGCTCGGGCCGCACCATCAGCATGGCGGCGTCGCCCTCGTTCAGCCCCAGCGTGTTGCGGCCGAGGAACTCGCCGAGCGGGGTCGCGACGGCGGCCATGCCGTCGGCGACGCGGGTGATCCGGCCGGAAAGGACGTTCTGCTCGCCCACGAAGGTCGCGACGAAGGGGGTCTCGGGCCGGTCGTAGACCTCGTCGGCGGGGCCGACCTGCTCGATGCGGCCGGCGTGCATCACGGCGATGCGGTCCGACATCGCCAGCGCCTCGCCCTGGTCGTGGGTGATGTAGATGAAGGTGACGCCGGTCGCCCGCTGGATCGCCTTCAGCTCGGTGCGCATGTGCTGGCGCAGCTTGAGGTCCAGTGCGGAGAGAGGCTCATCGAGGCAGAGCACCGCCGGCTCCACCGCGAGGGCGCGGGCGATGGCGACGCGCTGTCGCTGCCCGCCCGACAGCTCCGTCGGGCGCTTGTCCGCATGGCCGGTGAGGGCGACGAGCTCGAGCAGCTCGTCGGCGCGCTTGCGCCGCACGGCTTTGGGCACTCCGCGCGCCTCCAGCCCGAAGGCGACGTTCTCCCACACCTTCATCAACGGGAAGAGGGCGAGGTTCTGGAAGATCATCGCGGTGGGGCGGCGGTTGGCCGAGAGGTGGTTGACCGTCTCGCCGCCGATGGCGACGCGCCCGCCGGAGGGGGTCAGGAAGCCGGAGACGATCCGCAGGAGCGTGGTCTTGCCGCAGCCCGACGGGCCGAGGATCGAGAAGAACTCCCCGGCGCGGATGGTGACGTCCGTCTCGGCGACGGCGGTGAAGTCGCCGAAGCGCATGGAGACACCGGTCAGCTCGACGCTCTGTCCGCGCATGGTGTGGGATCCTTCGCTGCCGGTGGGGGGAAGCCGGGGGGCGGCCCGGCGACGCGGCGGCCCGTCCCGCGACGGGCCGCCGGTGCGGGGCGTTACGCCGCGTTGGTGATGCGGTCGACGTACTCCTGCACGCCCGCCGCGAAGAACGGCGTGTCCGACTGCCACCACCACAGGTTCGCGAGGTTCTCCGTGTTGTAGATCTCGTTGAACTGCTTGGCGTACTCCTCGCCGGCATAGAGTGCGGCGCCGTCGACGCACGAGTTGTAGCCGGTGTTGGACGCGAACATCCCGCCCATCTTCGGCGTCAGCAGCGCGTTGATGAAGGCGTACGCCTGGTCGACGTTCTCGGCGCCGGCGGGAATGCCCATGGAGTCCATCCAGGTGAGGCCGCCTTCCTTGGGCATGCGGTACTTGTACTTCGCATCGTCGCGGTTCAGCAGGATGCCGGTCGTGTCCCACGTCTGGCCGATGGTGCAGCCGGCCTGCTGGAAGGCGTTCGTCGCCTCGGTGGCGTTGTTCCAGAAGGCGCCGAAGTTCGCCTTGTGGTCGATGATGAAGGTGGTCACGGCCTCGAAGATGCGGCGCATGTCCTCCTCGGTCTTGTAGGCGTCGTACATGCGGTTCGACTCGAGGTCGCCGTTGGCCGTCAGGTAGAGGCCGGTGCCCATGAGGACCGACTTCTGGCGGAACGCGGCGGCACCCGTGGCCTCCGGCGCCCAGAGCGAACCGTAGGAGACGTCGGCGTCGGCAAGGTCCATGGCGGACGAATCGAATGTGATCGCCTCGGTGCCCCAGTCGAACGGGATCGCCACGCGCTTGCCGAGCTGCACGCCGCCGAGCTGGATGGAATCGCGGTACATCGACGGGATGATCGCCGAGACGTTCGCGCGGCTCTCGTCGATCTCCTGCAGCAGCAGGTCGCCGTTGTCGACGTAGTTGGCGACGTTGGTGATCGACGGGAAGATCACGTCGAAGCCCTTGCCGCCGGAGGCCTTCAGCTTCTGCGTCGCCTCGTCGTTGGAGCCGTAGGTCGAGAGGTTCACCTTGATGCCGGTCTCGCCCTCGAACGCATCGATCATGTTCTGCTGGATGTAGTCGCCCCAGGCGAACACGTTCACCGTGCCGGACGACTGGCCGAACGCCGGTCCACGCAGGACGGCGGGCGCTGCGAGCAGCGTCGAGGCTGCCGCCGACGACTTCAGGACGACGCGACGCGAAATGGACATGGGGGACTCCGTGATGGTTTGCGGCCAGCTAACGCCGCTTGGTGTCCAATAGGTTTAAGTACCATGAAGCTCTTATGACATTTGCCTCAACCCCTGCGACCGGCGATGGCCGACAGACCGCTGGCGGCGGTGTCATGTGTGTGCCATCGAGGGGCCGTATCCGGGGCGGATGCGAGGGAGATCTGGGATGCCGAGCGGTCTGGACGCGTTCACGTCGGAGGGACGGTTTTTTCGGGGGAACGTGCACACGCACTCGACCCGGTCGGACGGCGTGCGCGACCCGTCGGACGTCTGCGCCTTCTACCGCGAGGCGGGGTACGACTTCCTGTGCCTGTCGGATCATTTCCTGAGCCGCTTCGGTTTCCCGATCACCGACACGCGGGGGGAGCGGACGAACCGCTTCACGACGCTGCTGGGGGCGGAGGTTCACGCGCCGGCCAACTCGCACGGCGACATCTGGCACGTCCTGGCGGTGGGCCTGCCGGAGGACTTCGCCCCGACGGCGCCGGAGGAGACCGGCGTGGCCCTGGCCGCGCGCTGCCATGCCGCCGGTGCGTTCGTCGGGATCGCCCATCCGCAATGGTCGTCGCTGACGATCGAGGACGGGCGGGCGATGGCCGGGCATGCCCATGCCGTCGAGATCTACAACACCTCCTCGGCGCTGGAGACGGGGCGCGGCGACGGCGTGTCGTTCTGGGACGCGCTGATCAACGAGGGGTACCGGCACCTCTCGGGCTACGCGACCGACGATGCGCACTTCAAGGTCGCCGACCACGGCCACGCGTGGATGATGGTGAAGGCGCCCGCCAACGAGCCGGAGGCGCTGCTGGCGGCGATGAAGGCGGGGCACTACTACGCCAGCACCGGCCCGGTGATCCACGCGCTGTCGATCGAGGACGGGGAGGCGGTCGTGGAGACCTCGGAGGTCGGCCACATCGCCGCCGTCGGCCGCGGGTGTCGCGGCGTGACGGTGAGTTCGCCCCGGCACGGCGGCATGGTCACGCGGGCGCGGCTCCCCTTGCGCGCGTTCGCCGGCGACTGGGTCCGCATCGTCGCGGTCGGTCACGACGGGCGCACCGCCTGGACCAACCCGGTCTACCTGTAGGCGCCGGCCTGCGACTGCGGGTAGAGAGGGAACGCTCTGGTAGCGCCTTGCTTTCGTCCTATATCCAGACAAACGGAGGGTCGAATGAGCTCACTTGAGCGACGGTTTGGTGCGACGGAGAGAGTGTTGGGCGGTTCGCCCGTCGGCGTATTGATCCGCCTCGTCGTGATGTCGTTCGTCGTCGGTCTCATCCTGACGATGCTCGACATCAATCCGAACGACATCATCAACTGGGTCGATCAGCGGTTCCGCGCGCTGACCAACCTCGGCTTTGAATCGGTCTCGCAGTTCTTCAACATCATGATCGTCGGTGCGGTGATCGTCGTGCCGATCTGGCTGTTCGCACGGGTGATCCGCATCCTGTCGAAATGATGGCCGGAACGGCGCGTCAGGCGATGATCGGCAGGCGCGCCCGTTCCAGCAACGTGTAGGCGTCGATCGCCTCGCCGGTGACGCGGCGGCGCAGCTCGGTGCCGGTGGCGTCCCGCTTGGGGCTGGCACCGACGGCGTTGCGGATGTGCCAGCCGAGCGACATGTTCAGAAGGATCTTCCCCGGCAGGTTCGGGGCGTAGGCGTCCCCGCCGATCGCGCGTTCGTAGGCCGCGCGCATGCGCGGGGCGGAGACGGCCGTGCGGAAGACGGTGAGGATGAAGTCCTCGTCGAACCGCCCCTCGTCCCGGACGCGCAGGGCGAGGAGGATGAACGAGGCGATGAGGTCGGCGTGGTCGATCTCGGTGCCGCGGATGGGGCGCTCGTGCCGGGTGATCAGCTCGGTCAGGTAGGCGTCGAGGCTCATGCCGAGATCGCCGGTGTCGTTGGTGAGGGCCACGATGACGGCGGAGTCGAGATGCAGCGTGATCGGAACGGCAGCGACCATACGGTTTCCTCCTCTGGTTGAGGAAACCTACGACAAGCGGGCCGAAGATGCAACCTGAAGTATATACTTTCAGTCCGGCTGGAAAGGCGGGACGGCGCGAAACTGCCTGAACCTGCGGGATCCTGCCCGTCGCTCACGCAGTGGATTTCGCCGTAAGCGTGTGGGGCGGTCCGGCGACGCCCGGCCACACTTCCGGACATGCCAATGAAAACGGCCGCATGCGCGGAGCATGCGGCCGTCGTCCGATCATGGCGCCCGCCCGGGTCCGGCCCGGGGCGGAGGTGCGATTTAGCGCGGGGCGGTCGGAGCCAGCACCATCACCATCTGGCGACCCTCGAGCTTCGGCTCGGCTTCGACCTTGGCGATTTCCGCCGTGTCGATCCGGACCTTGTTCAGGAGTTCCATGCCCAGGTTCTGGTGGGCCATTTCGCGGCCGCGGAAGCGCAGGGTGACCTTCACCTTGTCGCCTTCGTCGAAGAATTTCTTGATGGCCTTCATCTTCACGTCGTAGTCGTGCGTGTCGATGTTCGGGCGCATCTTGATCTCTTTGACCTCGAAGGTCTTCTGCTTTTTGCGCGCCTCAGCCGCCTTCTTCTGAGACTGGAACTTGAAGCGGCCGTAGTCCAGGATCTTGCAGACCGGAGGATCGGCGTTCGGTGCGACCTCGACGAGGTCGAGCCCGGCGTCCTCGGCGAGCTGGATCGCTTCGTCGATGGACACGATGCCGCGATTTGCTCCGTCATCGTCCACGAGCTGGACGCGGGGCACGCGGATGTCACGGTTGGTCCTCGGACCTTGCTTCAGTACCGGAGCGGGGGCGCGGTGTGGTCGACGAATGGTGGTGTCTCCAAAAATCGTTTGTCGGATGACGCTCGAGGACCTGGTTCCGTTCCCCGATGGCAAGCGTCACCCCCTAATATAGCGTGGTTTTCCCATTCTCCAAAAGGTCATCGTAGATCGCGAGAGTCTTTTGCGTCATCGACGCCAGTGAAAAGTGGGTGAAGGCGTGCGCCCGGCCGCGCGCGCCGATCTCCGCCAGCGTGTCGTCGCCGGCCTGAAGCGCCTGGAGGAGGGCGTCGGCGAGGGGCTCCGCCTCGCCGGGTTTCACCCGCCAGCCGGTCCGCGCGGCCTCGCTCACCTCCGGCGGCGCCAGCACCGTCTCGCGCACCGCGCCGAGGTCCGAGACGATCACCGGCAGCCCCGCCGCCTGCGCCTCCACCGCCGCGCGCCCGAACGCCTCCGGCTCGATCGACGGCTGGACCGCGATCGCCGAGGCCGCCAGCGCGCCGGGCACGTCGCTCACGTGCCCGGCGATCCGCACCCGCCGGCCGAGCTCGAGCGCGCCGATGGTCTCCTCGAGCTCGCGGCGATAGTCCGACCGCCCCTGGTCGTCGCCCGCCAGGACGCACACCCAGCCCGACGGCAGCCGTTCGCGCACCATGCCGAGCGCCTCGATGAGCACGAGCTGTCCCTTCCAGGGCGTCAGCCGCGCGACGTTGATGAGGACCCGCTCGCCACTCTCGACGCCCCAGCTCCGGCGCAGCGCCTCGGCGCGGTTGCCGACCGGCCGCTCGAACGCCGACAGGTCGATGCCCCTGTGGATCGTCACGATCCGCTCCCGCGCGAACGGGTGGCGCGCGGCGATCAGCCCGGCGGTGAAGGCCGAGTTGGCGATGACGGCGTCGCCGCGCGCCATCACCGAGTTGTAGAGGTTCTTCAGGTAGGACGCCTCCTTGTAGGCGCCGTGGTAGGTGGTCACGAACGGCCTGCGGGTCCACTTCGCCGCCCACAGCGAGGACCATGCCGGCGCCCGCGAGCGGGCGTGGATGACGTCGACGCCCTCGCGCTCCATCAGCTCGGCGAGGCGCTTGGCGTTGCGCCGCATCGCGAACGGCTGCTTGGTGGAGACGGGCATCGTGACGTGCTCGGCCCCCATCGCCTCGAGCTCGGGCAGCATCCGCCCGCCCTCGGAGACGACGATCGCCCTGTCCCCGCGCTTCACCAGCGCGTCGGCGATGTCGAGCGTCGTGCGCTCGGCGCCCCCGGTCTCGAGCTGGGGAATCACTTGCAGGATCGTCATCGGCCGCGCAGTCATGAACTCCCCTTCGTCGTGGCGGCCGTACAATGGCCGCCTCCGTTCTCTCTTAGCAAAGAAGCTCCTACGCATGATGGACAAGGCAACCCGGATCTCAATGGGCGCCGACGAGCTCGCCGTGGAGATCACCGAAGGCGATGGCCCCACCTTTCTGTGGCTGAGCGGCTTCCGGTCCGACATGACCGGCGGCAAGGCCGTGCGCCTCGCCGAGTGGGGGAGGGCCACCGGCCGGCGCGTGGTGCGGTTCGACTATCGCGGCCACGGCGCCTCGAGCGGCACGTTCGAGAACTACGCGCTGTCGGACTGGCTCGCCGATGCGCAGCGTGTCGCCGACGAGTTCTGCCCCGGGCCGACGGTGGCCGTCGGCTCCTCCATGGGCGGGTGGATCGCCCTGCTCCTCGCCCGGATCCGCCGCGCGGCCGGCAACCCGCTCGCCGGCCTCGTCCTTCTCGCCCCGGCCGCCGACTTCACCGAGCGGCTGATGTGGCCGGCCCTCGGCGACGAGCAGAAGGAGACGTTGCTGCGCGAGGGGATCCTCCACCTTCCGTCCGAGTACGGCGACCCGACCCCGGTGACGCGGCGGCTCTTCGAGGACGGGCGGCAGCACCTCCTCTACACCGACGCGCCGATCGAGACCGGGTGCCCGGTGCACATCCTGCAGGGCGTGCGCGACCCGGACGTGCCGTACCGGCACGCGCTTCAGCTCGTCGACCGCCTCGCCCACGACGACGTCGTCGTCACGCTGATCAAGGACGGCGACCACCGCCTGTCGCGGGAGGAGGATCTGGTGCGCCTTATCGCCGCAGTCGAGGGCATGGTCGGATAACCAAAAATCAAGGTGAAACGCATTGTTTTTCCCAATCGAAGCCGCGCCGGCAACGTTCGGAAAGACACGCTGCAGAGGCGGGACGATGTCCGGTCACAAGGCCGAAAATGGCCCTCTGCCGCGACTTCGGATCATCACGAATTACCCTGCAACCCGGAGGAGTGTTATTTCGTACACCCATAATCACGACCCGCACAATTAAACGAAACGTCCTTTAGGGAGACTACTGAGATGGCCACATATGTCGTCACGACCGTCAACGACGAGTCCGACGGAAATGTTTCCCCCGCCGACCTGTCCCTGCGCGAAGCCGTCGAGCTCGCCAACGCGAATGCCGGCGCGGACACCATCACATTCAGCAACACGATCGCCGGGCAGACGATCTCGCTGGACCTGGGTCAGATCGCGATCAGCGATTCGGTCGACATCATCGGCGGCGCCGACGAGATGACGATCACCACCTCGATCCGCAGCCGCCTCTTCAACGTCACGGCGGGCGACGTCGAGATGTCGTCGATGGTCTTCGACGGCGGCCTCGCGGTGAACCGCAACGGCGGCGCCGTCCGCCACGTCGGCGGCGCCCTCACGTTCGAGGACATGACCTTCACCGGCAACCGCGCGACGGGCACGAGCAGCTCGGGCGACGGCCTCGGCGGCGCGATCTTCTCGCGCGGCGCGAGCCTCACGGTGCGCGACTCCCTCTTCATCGCGAACGACGCGGTGATCGCCGGCGGGGCGGTCTTCGTCGCCGACGGCAGCACCGCGACGATCACCGACAGCAACCTCAGCGACAACACCGCCGCCAGCGGCGACGCGCTCGCCGCCAGTGCCAGCGCCAGCGGCGCCGGGCCGATCTCCTTCATCAGCAACACCATCGGCCTCGCCGACGTCTCCGGCGGCCCGGGCAACGACCTGCTGTTCGGCGACAGCGACGACAACCTGATCCTCGGCAACAACGGCCACGACAGCATCACCGGCTTCACCGGCGAGGATGCGCTCTACGGCGGCTCCGGCAACGACACGATCCAGGGCCGGCTCGACAACGACACCGTGGACGGCGGGCGGGGCGACGACGTCGTCGACGGCGGCAAGGGCGACGACCTCGTGGTCGGCCGCAACGGCAACGACACGCTGTTCGGCGGCGACGGCGACGACGAGCTGCTGGGTGCTGCCGGCAACGACAGCATGGAAGGCGAGGCCGGCGACGATGTCATCCGCGGCGCCAACGGCGACGACTTCGGCGGCGGCGGCACCGGCAATGACTACATCGCCCTCGGCCAGGGCAACGACACCGCCTTCGGCGACGACGGCGACGACGACCTCCTGGGCGCCGCGGGCGACGACTCGCTGATCGGCGGTTCGGGTGCCGACTACGTGGACGGCGGCAACGGCAACGACACGCTGGGCGGCGGCGCCGGCAACGACTCGGTCTACGGCTGGAACGGCGACGACATCATCCGCGGTGGCAACGGCCACGACTATGTCGACGGCGAGAGCGGCGACGACTGGGTAGCCGGCGGCAACGGCGACGACATCGTCGTCGCGGGCAGCGGCTACGACACGCTGACCGGCGGCTACGGCTACGACGAGTTCGACGTCGGCGCGCGCGACGAGGGCGTCACCGTCATCACCGACTTCTACTTCGACGAGGACGTCATCTATCTGACGGACGTGTCCCCGGAGAGCTGGCGCCTGTCCTTCGTGGGCGACGAGATCCGCTACAACGGCGACACCTTCCTCATCGTCGAGGGGATCAACACGCGCGAACTCGTCATCGGCTACGACATCATCTGATGCCGTGGCGGCCGGTGCCGGTGGTGCCGGCCGCCGGGCCGTGCGTCAGTCGGCCTGGAGCTGCAGGCGGTGGAAGCGGGCATAGAGCCCGCCCGCCGCGACGAGCGCGTCGTGGGTGCCGATCTCGGCGACGCGCCCGCCATCGAGCACGACGATCTTCTCCGCCGCGCGCACGGTCGCGAGGCGGTGGGCGATGACGAGCGTCGTCCGCCCCCTGGTGAGGCGGGCGAGCGCCTCGCGCACGATCTGCTCGGACTCCGCGTCGAGCGCCGACGTCGCCTCGTCGAGGAGGAGGATCGGCGCGTCCTTCAGGAAGGCGCGCGCCAGGGCGATGCGCTGGCGCTCGCCGCCGGAGTAGTTCGAGCCGCGGTCGCCGGCCGGCGCGTCGTAGCCGAGCGGGTCGCGCATGATGAAGTCGTGCGCGCCGGCGAGCCGCGCCGCGTCCTCGATCTCGGTCGCCGTCGCCCCCGGCCGGCCGAGCGCGATGTTGGCGCCGACGGTGTCGTTGAAGATGACGACGTCCTGCGAGACGATCGCGATGCGCTCGCGCAGCGAGGCGAGCGTCACCCCGGCGATGTCCTCCCCGCCGATCACCACCCGCCCGGACGACGGGTCGTAGAGCCGGGGGATGAGGTTGAAGACGGTGGACTTGCCGGCGCCGCTGCGCCCGACGATGGCGGTCGTCTCGCCGGCCTGCGCCTCGAACGAGACGTCGAAGAGGGCGGGGGCGCTGTCGCCGTAGCTGAAGCTGACGCTCTCGATGCTGACCGTGTCGGCGCCGAAGCTCGCCGGTTTCGCGCCGGGATGGTCCGTGACGGTCACCGGCTCGTCGATAACGGCGTAGTAGCGGTGGAGCGCGGCGAAGCCCTCCTGCACGATGGTCGCGAGGTTGCCGAGCGCGCGCATCGGCTGCGCCGCGATGAGGAGCGCGCCGAGGAAGCCCGAGAACTCGCCCACGGTCGACTGGCCGGACATGATGCGCCAGCCCACGAAGCCGAGCACCAGCGCGACGGCGACGCCGCCGACACATTCCATCAGCGGGTCGACGCGGCCCTTCTGGATCATCGACTTGTAGCGGAGCCGCTTGAGCATCTCGAAGGAGTTGTCCGCCTGCTCGCTGAGATAGTCCTCGAGGCGGTAGGTCTTCACGACGCGCGCGGCGCTGAAGGTCTCGGACGTCAGGCTCGCCATGTCGCCCGTCCGCTCCTGCGTGCGGCGCGAGACGCGGCGCAGGCGCTTGCCGATCCGGCTCACCGGGATCAGCGCGAACGGCACGATCGTCACCGCGATCAGCGTCAGCATCCAGTCGAGGTAGAACATGGTGGCGAAGAGGGCGACGACGGTCAGCCCCTCCCGCACCAGGATGTTGACGAGCCGCGTCAGCGCGCTGCGCACGAAGACGAGGTCGGTCGTGAAGCGCTGCGTCCAGGCGGCCGGGGTGTGGGCGGTGATCGAAGTGAGGTCGGCCTCCACCAGCGTGCGGTAGAGGCGCTTTTGCATATCGGCTTCGATCTGCGTCACCGCCTGCTGGGTGAGCGCCACCTGGGCATAGGTGGCCATGCCACGGACGCCGGCGGCGACGAGAACCAGCCACGGCAGGGTCGAGATGGCCCAGGAGCTGCGTTCGCTGAGGGCCTGGAATGCCCAGTTTATGAGCACCGGGTAGAGGCTGGTGCTGGCCGCGACGAAGGCGACTGCCACCAGCGACAGCAGGATCTTGCTGCGATGCTCGCGGATGTGGTCGTTCCACAGCCTGACGGCCAGCGGCCAGTTGCGGGGCGGCACGGCGCTCGCGGACACGGCCGGTGCCGTCCCCTTCATCGTCTCGATGCGCTGTGGTTTGTTCATGGCCGAGCGGATCCGTCAGGTTTTGGGGCCGAGCTGCTCCGGAGCGAAGCATGGACGCCGGTCGGTCGGGCCGGAGCGTCGGCGTGGTGTGAGCGTCGGAGGCGTCGAATCGGAAACACCGGGGCGAAGACCGAGGCAGAGCCGCACTCTGTGCGTCGCGCTGGGCCGCGGGGCAAGGGGGCCCGGTGGGGAAAACCCCAGGCGGAACCTCTGGATGAGCCAGTGGTGTCACTTTCCTGTTGCAAGGTTAGGCACCCCTGCCTATCTTTGCGGCCCACGATCAAAAGAATGTCACGAAGAGCACTTGGGGAGTGGACATGTCGAAGCTTCTTGCACTGGCTCTTTCCAGCCGCAGCACTGGCATCCTGTCTATGACCGCCGCGATGGCATTCGTCATCGCAGTTTGTTTCGGACTTCTCTAAACACTGGATACTGAACTTTCCGTATTCGGTGCGATACCCATGGCGTAGAGTGCCGCCGTGAGATCGCAGTGCCGCAGCACCCCGTCCGCCGCGGCTGCCAGGATCGGCTTCGGCCGGTATGCGATGCCCAGTCCCGCCGTTTCCACCATGGCGAGATCGTTGGCCCCGTCGCCGAGCGCGATTGCGTCCTCGGGCGTGATGCCGAGCGCCTCGCATTCGGTGAGGAGGCGCACCTTCTTCTCGTCGGCGCCCAGGATCGGCTGGGCGACGGCTCCCGTCAGTATGCCGTCCGCCGCGATCAGGCGGTTGGCGAACGCCGCGTCGATCCCGAGCCGCTCGGCCACGGGCTCGGCGAAGTGCATGAAACCGCCTGATACCAGCACCGTGCGGATCCCGTTCCGTTTGGCGACGGCGATCATCTCGGCCGCGCCCGGCGAGGGCGTGATCACGGTGTCGAGGAGGGTCTCGATCGAGGACTCGGGGATCCCCGTCAGGAGCTTCACCCGCTCGATCAGCGCGTCGGCGAAGGCGAGCTCGCCGCGCATGGCGCGCTCGGTGATCGCGGCCACCCGAGGCTTCAGGTCGTGCACGGCGGCCAGCTCGTCGATGCACTCCTGGCCGATCAGCGTGGAGTCCATGTCGGAGATGAGGAGGCGCTTGCGCCGCGTCCGCGCCGGCTGCACGATCGCATCCACCGGCGCGTCGTGGATGTGGGTAAAGACCGTCTCGCGGATCGCCCTGCGGTCGCCTTCGACATAGATGTCGGTGGCCTGCTCGTCGACGCGGTCGGCCCGGTGGGCGCCGAGCGTGCCGACCAGCGACGCGACGAGTTGAGGCGAAAGGGGACCGGGGGCGACGAGTGTGACGACTATCATGGCCGTCCTCATCGCCGGTCCGACGGCGTCCGGCAAGTCTCATCTGGCCCTCACCATTGCAGACCGGCTCGGCGGCACGATCATCAATGCCGATTCGATGCAGGTCTACCGCGACCTGCGCGTCCTCACCGCCCGGCCGGGCGCCGAGGACGAGGCGCGCGTCCCCCACCGGCTCTACGGCCACGTCGATGCCGCCGAGGCGACCTCCGTTGCCCGCTGGCTCGGCGAGGCCGGGGCGGCGATCGCGGCGGCCCGCGCCGAGGGGAGGGTGCCCATCATCGTCGGCGGCACGGGCCTCTACCTCGCCGCGCTCACCACCGGGCTGTCGCCGATGCCGGAGATCCCCGAGGCGGTGCGCCGCCGCTGGCGGGAGGCGCAGGCCGCGGAGACGCCGGAGGCGCTGCACGGGGTCCTTGCCGCGCGCGATCCGGCGACCGCCGCGCGGCTCCGCCCGTCGGACCCGCAGCGCATCGTGCGCGCGCTCGAGGTGGTGGACGCGACCGGACGATCGCTCACCGACTGGCAGGAGGAGCGGACGCCGCCGGTCCTGCCGCCGGGGCCGGGTGTCGCCCGCTTCGTCGTTGCGCCGGCGCGCGATCTGTTGCGCCAGCGCATCGCCGACCGATTCGACGCGATGATGGACGAGGGCGCGGTCGAGGAGGCGGTGGCACTTACCGCGCGGCGCCTCGACCCGGCGCTGCCCGCGATGAAGGCGATCGGCGTCGCCCAGCTCTCCGCCCACGCGATGGGGCTCGTCCAGCGCGAGGAAGCGGTCGCCGACGCCGTCAACCGGACCCGCCAGTACGCAAAGCGGCAGGAGACGTGGTTCCGCCACCGCTTCGCCGACTGGCACCGCCTGGCGCCGGGGGAGGTGCCGGACCTCGCCGTCGGCCCCGTTGGACCGGCCTCCACCTAGACGCGTCGGCGGCGCCGCCCGGGTCTAGCGCGGGCCGCCGAGCATGCGAGCCAGCGTGGCGTCGCGCCTGACGAGGTGATGGAACAGCGCCATCACGATGTGCCCGGCGATCAGCAGCGCCAGCGCCCAGCCGAGGAGGCCGTGCGCGGCGTTGCCGGCCGCGACCAGCGCCGCGTTCTTCTCGCCGCCCGCCGCCACCAGCTCGACGCCCCACACCGTGAAGGCGCGGTCGTTGCCGATGGAGCGCAGGATGGCGAGCAGCGGCACCACGATCATCAGCGCATGGAGCGCGAGCTGTCCGAACTGGGCGGCGATCCGCTCGAACGTGGAGTCGCCCTCCGCCGGCCGATGGGGCGCGTTGAGGAGGCCCCAGAGGCCGCGCGCGATCGCGAGGACGAAAATCGTCGCGCCGATGTCGACGTGGTATGCCCAGAAGAAGGTCCGGGCGGCCGAATCCGGCGCCAGCGCCCGCAAGGCCGCGCTGGTGAACTGCCAGGCGAACAGCGCGGCCATCCCCCAGTGCAGTGCGCGCGAGACAATTCCGAAGCCGTCCGGGCTGTCGAAGACGAAGGGTCGGCGTTCCGCGATGGTCTCGGCGCTCACAGGGGGATCCTCTTTCAACTCGTTGAAAGGTAATCCGCTTCCGGCACGGACGATCACGGTGCGACGATCAGGTCAGCCATGCGCCGCGGGGCGGGGCTGGCGCGGGGCCTTCCGGCTTCGCCCGCCAATCGGCAAAGCAGCATTGCGCGGCACTCTGGCGCGTGATAAGGCAACGCCCACGATCAACGAGGAACGGCATGGGCACGACCCTCATCCTTATCGTAGCGGGGCGCACCACCAGAGTCTGACCAGGGCTCGGGAACGGTGGTGCGCGGTTCAAGGTCCCTCACGGGGCCTTTTTTCATGCCCGCTCTCCACCGGACCTGAGCGGGCCCTTTGGACCGTCAGGCGGTACGCCGGCACGGCGGAGCGGAGAGACTAAGAATGGACGAGCGCAACTCAGGCCGCATGAGCGGTGCGCAAATGGTGATCGAGGCGCTGAAGGACCACGGCGTCGACACGATCTTCGGCTATCCCGGCGGCGCGGTCCTGCCGATCTACGACGAGATCTTCCAGCAGGAAGACGTCCGTCACATCCTGGTGCGTCACGAGCAGGGCGCCGGCCACATGGCCGAGGGCTATGCCCGCTCGACCGGTCGGCCCGGCGTCGTGCTCGTGACGTCCGGTCCGGGCGCCACCAACGTCGTCACCGCGCTCACCGACGCGATGCTCGATTCCATTCCCATGGTGTGCATCACCGGCCAGGTGCCGACGCACCTCATCGGCTCCGACGCCTTCCAGGAGTGCGACACGGTCGGCATCACCCGCCCGTGTACCAAGCACAACTACCTGGTCCGCCGCGTCGAGGACCTGCCGCGCATCCTGTCCGAGGCCTTCTACGTCGCGACCTCTGGCCGTCCGGGTCCCGTCGTCATCGACATCCCGAAGGACGTGCAGATCGCGACCGGGCCGTACAACCCGCCGCGCGCCGCCAGCCACAAGACGTACCAGCCGAAGGTGCGGCCGGAGATGGTCGGCATCCGCCAGGCCGTGGCGCTGATGAAGGCGGCGAGCCGGCCGGTCTTCTACACCGGCGGCGGCCTCATCAATTCCGGCCCCGCGGCCTCGCACCTGTTGCGCGAGCTGGCGGACATGACCGGCTTCCCCGTCACCTCCACGCTGATGGGCCTCGGCGCCATGCCGGCGAGCCACCCGCAGTGGCTGGGCATGCTGGGCATGCACGGCACCTACGAGGCGAACCTCGCGATGCACGGGTGCGATCTGATGATCTGCATCGGCGCGCGCTTCGACGACCGCATCACCGGCCGCATCGACGCCTTCTCGCCCGGCAGCCGCAAGATCCACATCGACATCGATCCCTCGTCGATCAACAAGAACGTCAAGGTGGACCTGCCGATCATCGGCGACGCCGCGCACGCGCTGGAGGACATGGTCCGCGTGTGGTCCGAGACGGGCCTGCACGACAAGTCGCGGCTGAAGGACTGGTGGGCCGACATCAACACCTGGCGCGCGAAGAAGTCGCTCGCCTACGAGACGCGCGCCGACGTGATCATGCCGCAGGAGGCGATCGAGCGCCTCTTCGAGCTGACGAAGGACAAGGACACCTACGTCACCACCGACGTCGGCCAGCACCAGATGTGGGCGGCGCAGTTCTACGGCTTCGACAAGCCGAACCGCTGGATGACCTCCGGCGGCCTCGGCACCATGGGCTACGGCCTGCCGGCGGCGATCGGCGCGCAGATCGCGCATCCCGGTTCGCTGGTGCTGTCGATCGTCGGCGACGCGTCGGTCCAGATGAACATCCAGGAGCTGGGCACGGCGACGCAGTACGACCTGCCGGTGAAGGTGTTCATCCTGAACAACCAGCACATGGGCATGGTGCGCCAGTGGCAGCAGCTCAACCACGGCAACCGCCTGTCGCACTCCTACTCCGACGCGCTGCCGGACTTCGAGATGCTGGCGAAGGCGTACGGCTGGAAGGGCATGGCGGTGCAGGACCCGGCCGAGCTCGATGACGCGATCGCCGAGATGATCGCCCACCCGGGTCCGGTGCTGATGGATTGCCGCGTGGCGAACCTTACCAACTGCTTCCCGATGATCCCCTCGGGCAAGGCGCACAACGAGATCCTGCTGGCCTCGCGCGACGACGTCGAGGTCGAGGAGGTCGAGGACGCGCTGGAGGACGTCGGCCGGGCGCTGGTCTGACCGGAGCGGACGTGTGAGCGAGGCCGGCTGGCTGCGCGCGGACGGGGAGGGGACGGTGATCGCCGTCCGCGTCACGCCGCGCGCGTCGGCCGACGGCGTCGACGGCGTCGTGCGGATGGGGGACGGGGCCGAGTGGCTGGCCGTGCGCGTGCGCGCCGTGCCCGACAAGGGGGCGGCGAACGTCGCGGTGGCGGCGACCGTCGCGAAGGCGCTCGGCATCGCCAAGAGCGGCGCCAGGATCGTCGCCGGCACCACCTCGCGGCAGAAGCGCCTCTACGTCGACTGCCCGCCCGACGCGGTGCTGTCCGCGTTCGGCGGGCGGTGACCCGCCGGCCGGTCCCGCCGCTGCGGTCGCGACGGGTCGGTGCCGGCGTTCGGTCCCGCGCCGCCTACGCGGCCGCTCCGCTCGCCGGATCGTGCCGCGGTGGCGTCGGTCCTGTTCCCGGTGTGCGCTCCGGCGGTTGTGAGAGCGAGTAGTGCTATCGCGCCGCCGAACGTGATCGTGCGAAACACGATGCGATCCTCCCTGAGGTTTGTTCGCAGAACTTCCGCGATCGCGGCGGGGTTCCACGAACCGCGGGGCGGGCGGCCGTGTCCGGGGCGGCGCCGCGCCATCGAAAGTGTCGGGACGGTGGGGCGTTCGTCGCGGGACGAGGCCCCCGAAGGACTTGGGGCGAGGCCGATTCCGCGGGAAAGCCTCGCCACGCGTTGCTAAACTGCGGACCTGGCCGCCGCCTCCCGCGATCGGGGACGGCCGACGGATCGCGTTCCGGTGGCTCGATCGAGGGCGTCACACGGGTCAACTGGCTTGAAGAGCCGCGGACAACTGCGGCCAGAGGGAAGAAGACATGAACCAACCCATCGGAATCGCGCCGGCATTGCGACCCGAGGAGGCGAAGGAGAAGCACACCATCACGGTGCTCGTGGACAACGAGCCCGGTGTCCTCGCCCGCGTGATCGGCCTGTTCTCCGGCCGCGGCTACAACATCGACTCGCTCACCGTCTCCGAGACCGAGCACGAGCGCAGCCTGTCGCGAATTACCATCGTCACCACGGGCACGCCCATGGTGATCGATCAGATCAAGAACCAGCTCGCCCGGCTCGTCCCGGTCCACCGCGTCGCCGATCTCACCGCCGACATGCGCGACGCGGTGGAGCGGGAGCTGGCGCTCGTAAAGGTGTCCGGGCGCGGCGAACAGCGGCTCGAGGCGCTGCGCCTGGCGCAGGCGTTCGACGCGCGCACCATCGACGCGACGCTGACCTCCTTCGTGTTCGAGATCACCGGCGCCACGGCCGAGATCGAGCGCTTCATCGCGCTCATGGCCTCGGTGGGGCTGGTCGAGGTCTCCCGCACCGGGATCGCCGCGATCACCCGCGGGTCGGATCCGACCTGACGCCGGCGGGCCTCAGGCGCGCGGACGGACGAATTCGGCGCGCGCCTTCGAGACCGCCTCGCGGCAGATGCAGCCCTCCAGGTGGTCGTTGACGAGGCCGGCCGCCTGGAACATCGCCGTCACCGTCGTCGGCCCGACGAAGCGCCACCCGGCCTTGCGCAGCGTCTTCGACAGCGCCGCCGCCTCCGGCAGGATGGTGCGGGTGGTGGCCGTCTCGTAGTCCAGCGCGTCGGCATTGTCCGGCTCGTGCCGCCAGATGTAGGCGGCGAGGGAGCCCTCGCGCTCCAGCATTGTCTCCGCGCAACGCGCGTTGCTGATCGCCGCCTCGATCTTCCCGCGGTGCCGCACGATTCCCGGATCGGCGAGGAGGCGGGCGACGTCCGCCTCGTCGAAGCGGGCGACGGTGGCGATGTCGAAGCCCCTGAAGGCGGCGCGGAAGTTCTCCCGCTTGCGCAGGATCGTCAGCCAAGAGAGGCCGGACTGGAAGCCTTCGAGACAGATCTTCTCGAACAGGCGCGTGTCGTCGGCGATCGGCCGGCCCCATTCGGTGTCATGGTAGGTGACGTAGTCGGGCAGGCCCTGATGCCACCAGCAGCGCGGCCGTCCGTCGGGCAGGTCGATGAGGCCGGGGGCGAGACTCACGCGAACCCCTGCCGAATCGCTGCCTGTGTGAACCCATGCCGCAAGCGGTTAACCCTTAGTTACTTTTCGCTAACCAAAGAGGTTGTGCCCCATCCGGTGTTGCAGCACCATCACGGCGTCGGCATCGGATGGGTTCCATGCACAAATTCTTAAGACTTCTCGGTATCGCGCTCCTGGCCTCCTTCGTGACGGTCGGCCGCGGCCCCGCCGCGGGCGAGGAGGTCGATCCCGAGGCGTTGAAGGATGCCTTCTTCCGCACCGTCTTCGGCCTGGAGTACGGCGGCCACGCCGACGCGTACCGGGTGAAGCGGTTCGTCGGACCCGTCCGTTTCTTCATCGACGACCGGTCCGGCACGGGCCGCCAGCTCGAGGCGCAGCGGTTCCTGAACCGCCTGCCGCGCCGCATCGGGCATCTCCAGGCGGCGGTGGTCAACCAGCGCTCGCGGGCGAACTTCCGCGTCATCCTCGTCCGGGCGCAGGACTTCGCCGACGTGGTGGCGAGCGAGCTTCAGGCCGACTCCATCGCGATGAACGCGCGCTGCCTCGTCGGCGTGACGACGATGAACGGGCGCATCCAGCAGTCGACGGCGGTGATCGTCGCGGACGACGACTTCCTCTTCCCCCGCTGCCTGGTGGAGGAGGTGCTGCAGGGCCTCGGGCCGATGAACGACGACGACAGTCTCACCGAGAGCGTCTTCAACGACCAGTCGCAGCACGCCGAGTTCACGAAGTTCGACCAGGCGCTGATGAACGTCCTCTACCACCCGATGATCCGTCCCGGCATGACCGGCACGGAGGCGCACCAGACACTGCCGCTGGTGTTCGCGGACCTCGGCCTCTCGCACTGAGGCGCGCCCCGCGGCCCCGGGCCGTGTTCCGGCGGGCCACGCCGCGCCGCGTCAGGCGGCGACGTCCGCGGCGCGGGCGAGGCGGGTTGCGACCGCGGGGTCGGTCCGTTCGATGAAATCCCGCTTCAGGAGATTGCGCGCGACCGTCAGGCGGTAGGCCGACGAGGCGCGCATGTCGGAGATGGGCGAGAAGTCCTCGGCGAGCGCCTCGGCCGCTGCGGCGACGGTTTCGGCCGTGTAGGGCCGGCCGGAGAGGGCGGCCTCGGCGGCGGCCGCGCGCTTCGGGATCGCCGCCATGCCGCCGTAGGCGAGGTGGACGTCCCGCACGGTCCCGCCGTCCAGCGTGAGCGCGAAGGCACCGAGGACGGCGGTGATGTCGGAATCGAAGCGCTTGCTGACCTTGTGGCAGGCGAGCTGCGCCAGACCGGCCAGCGGGACATGGACGGCGCGCACGTACTCCCCCGGCCGCCGATCCTGGCGGCCGTAGGCGATGAAGTAGTCCTCGAGCGGCAGGGTGCGGCCGCCGTCCCGGTGGCCGAGCTCGAGCGTGGCGCCGGCGGCGATGAGCGCGGGCGGCAGGTCGCCGATGGGTGAGCCGTTGGCGATGTTGCCGCCCACGGTCCCGGCGTTGCGCACCTGGAGGCCGCCGAAGCGGCGCATCAGCTCGGCGATCCCCGCCGTCCCGGCGATCGCCCGCGCGAACGCCGAGAGGCGCGCCCCGGCGCCGACGACGAGCGTCCCGCCGCGCTCCTCGATCGCGTCGAGCCCGGCGACGCTGCGGGTGGAAATGATCGCCGGCGGGTCGAACAGGCGCTTGGTGACCCACAGGCCGACGTCGGTCGCGCCGGAGAGGATCGTCGCCTCCGGGTGGCTGGCGGCGGCCTCGGCGAAGGCCGCCTCGGTGGTGGGGGCGATGTAGCGCCGGCCGTCCGCCTCGTAGTCGAGGCCGGGGGCGGGGCGCGCCGGGGCGGCAGTCTCGCCGCTCCGAAGGGCGTCGGCGGCCGGGGCCGAGACTTCCGCCGCCTCGATGATCGGGCCGTAGCCGGTGCAGCGGCAAAGGTTGCCGGCGAGGCGGTCGGTGATCGCCTGCCTGTCGGCCGGCTCGCCCGGCTCCCGGGCCCACAGCGACATCACGAAGCCGGGCGTGCAGAAGCCGCACTGCGATGCATGGCGGTCCGCCATCTCCCGCTGGATCGGGTGATCCTCGAGCCCTTCGACCGTCGTCACCGCGCACCCGTGCGCCATCGGCAGCAGCATGATGCAGGCGTTGACCGCGCGCAGCGTCCCGGCGGCGTCGCGAACGGCGACGGTGCAGGTCCCGCAGTCCCCCTCGGCGCAGCCCTCCTTGGTGCCGGTGAGGCCGGCGGCGCGCAGGTATTCCAGGAGGGTCGTCGTCGGCGGCAGGCCGGCGACACTGCGGGGCGCGCCGTTGAGCGTGAAGTCGATGGTGGCGGACATCGCCTCGCGCGGCGTTTCGCTCACCGGTCAGGACCCGCGATAGGTGGAATACGAGTAGGGGGAGATGAGGAGGGGGACGTGGTAGTGCGAGCTGGCGTCGGCGATGCCGAAGGCGATCACCACGACGTCGAGGAAGGCCGGCTCCGGCAGGTCGAGGCCGACGCGGCGGAAGTAGTCTCCGGCGCCGAATTCCAGGGTGTACCGACCCGGCAGGAAGGTGTCGCCGTCCAGGATCGGACCGTCGAGGCGGCCGTCGGCGTTGGTGGTTCCGGAGGCGATCTCGTTGCCGTCCTGGTCGCACAATGTAACCGCGACGCCGCTGGCGGGCGTGCCGTGAACGGTGTCGAGCACGTGCGTGGTGAGCCGTCCTGCCATACTTGTCCCCGGTGCCGTCGGCGGAAGGCTACACTGAGGGTCTGCGGCCGGCCAGCGTGAAGTTCTTGCCCGGATCTTGCATGGACGGGGACGTCGACGCCCCGGTGCGCGACGGTTCGCGGACTTGCCAATCCGAGGCCGAGTCGCGGACAATCCCTTCAGCCGAGTGGTCGGCGAGTCGCGCCGAACACCGGCAGTCGCATGAACGGAGGTCGTCATGCCGCGCCTGTTCACCGCTCTCACCCTTCCCGAGGATGTTCGAATGTGGCTGACCGGTCTTCGCGGCGGTCTGCGCGGGGCCCGGTTCATCGATCCCGAGAACTACCACGTCACGCTGCGGTTCATCGGCGACATCGACGAGCCGACGGCGGACGAGGTTGTGGCGGCCCTGTCGCGGATCCGGCGGGCGCCGGTGACGGTGCGGCTGTCGGGCCTCGGTTCGTTCGGCAACAAGAAGCAGCCCCATTCCGTCTGGGCGCGGGTCGAGCCGACGCCGGAGCTGATGGAGCTGCAGGCGGATCAGGAGCGGGCGCTGCAGCGCATCGGCCTCCCCGCCGAGCCGCGCCGCTTTACGCCGCATGTGACGATCGCGCGCTGCAAGGGCGCGAGCGCCCGGGACGTCGCGGACTGGCTGACGGTGCGCGGCGGCTTCTCCGCGCCGCCGTTCGTGGCCGAGACGTTCGCGCTGCTGTCGTCCCGCTCGTCCGTCGGCGGCGGCCCTTACGTGACCGAGGACGTCTACCCGCTCGGGATGGCGCACGCCGCCTGACGCCCGCCGGAGTTTTCGCGCGGCTGTGCCGCCGCGCCTTGCGGGGGTGAGGAGAAGGGCCGGCCCCGCCCCGGCGGCGACGGGAGCGGCCTGCCGTCCCGGTCGTGCGCCCGTGCGGGGGCGCGGCGCAGCGACGCGGACACAAAAAAAGGCCCCGGCGGGGTGCGACCCTATGCCGGAGCCTCGATGTTTCTGTGGATGGATCGCGCGGATCAGGGCCGCGGGCGGATCCGCACCACGACGTCGACCCGCGAGATCTCCATGCCTTCCGGCGCCTCGGGCAGGCGGCCGAGGGACAGCGAATCGCCCGGAATGTCGGTCACTTCGCCGTTCGTCTCGTCGAAGAAATGGTGGTGGTCGTCGGTGTTGGTGTCGAAGTAGGTCTTCGTGCCGTCGACCGCGATTTCGCGCAGGAGGCCGACCTCGGTGAACTGGTGCAGCGTGTTGTAGACGGTCGCCAGCGACACCGGGACGCGGGCGGTAATCGCCTCTTCATGCAGGCCTTCTGCCGAAATGTGCCGGTGGCCCCGGGCGAACAACAGGTCGCCGAGCGCGACGCGCTGACGCGTCGGCCGCAGACCGGAGGTCTTCAGCATGTCGCGGATATCCACGGCCGGAGACCGCACGTCCTTCGCGCCGTCCATCGTTTCGCGCGAGAAGAAAACTGCCATTGCCTCGTCCCAAGAACCCAGAAGAACCATTACCGTGCACACGAACTGCGCACGCCCCAACGGATATAGCTGTTCGCCGGTATGAGATCAATGTAGGGGCTTGGTTGGAAATGCTTGCCTTGCCGACCAGTTGGGCGATATCGGGCACCGTGAAAGAATTGCATGGCCGGCAGCGGTTTGCAGCCGGGCCCTGTGCGTCTTAGGTGAAGAGCTGGCGGCCGATCGGGAGAACGAGCGTTTGGCGATGACGATGACAAGGTCGCGGTTCGAATATGAGGATCTTCTCGCTTGCGGGCGGGGCGAGTTGTTTGGTCCTGGAAATCCGCAGCTTCCGCTTCCGCCGATGCTGATGTTCGACCGTATCAGCCATATCTCCGCCGAGGGCGGGGCGAACGGCAAGGGCGCGATCCGCGCCGAGCTGGAAGTGCGCGAGGACCTGTGGTTCTTCGCCTGTCACTTCCGCGGCGACCCGGTGATGCCGGGCTGCCTCGGACTCGACGCGATGTGGCAGATGCTGGGGTTCTTCCTCGGCTGGGTCGGGGGACAGGGGCGCGGTCGCGCGCTGTCCGTCGGCGGCGTCAAATTCTCCGGCATGGTCACGCCGAAAGTGAAGCTGATCGAGTACGGTATCGACTTGAAGCGCGTCATGCGTTCCAAGCTGACGCTCGGGATCGGCGACGGCTGGTTGAAGGCGGACGGCGAGGCCATCTACAAGGCCGAGGATCTGAGGGTCGGTCTGTTCAAGGACGGGGCGGCACCGGCCGGCAGCTAAGTCGGCGGCGCCCCGCAAAAGGAGCACTATGAGACGCGTCGTCGTCACCGGAATGGGCATCGTCTCGCCGCTCGGCGGGTCGACGCAAGAGGTGACCGCATCGTTGCAGGAAGGCCGGTCCGGCATCGTCCGGGCCGAATCCTATGCTGAACACGGTTTCCGTTGCCAAGTGCATGGCGCGCCCACGCTGGACCCGACCGAGTCGGTCGACCGCCGTGCCATGCGCTTCCACGGCGGCGGCACCGCCTGGAACCATGTCGCCATGGATCAGGCGATCCGCGAGTCCGGGCTGGAGCCGTACGAAGTCTCCAACGAGCGCACCGGCATCGTGATGGGCTCCGGCGGCCCGTCGACCCGCACCATCGTGGAAGCGGCCGACATCGCGCGCGCCAAGGGTCCCAAGCGGGTCGGCCCGTTCGCGGTGCCCAAGGCGATGAGTTCGACCGCGTCGGCGACGCTGTCGACCCACTTCAAGATCAAGGGGATCAACTATTCGATCTCCGCGGCGTGCGCGACGACCAACATCTGCATCGGCCACGCCGCCGAGCAGATCGCGCTCGGCAAGCAGGACGTCGTCTTCGCCGGCGGCTGCGAGGAGCTCGACTGGACGCTCTCCGTCCTGTTCGACGCCATGGGCGCCATGTCGACGCACTACAACGACACGCCCGCGGTCGCCTCGCGTCCGTTCGACAAGAACCGTGACGGCTTCGTCATCGCCGGCGGCGGCGGTGTCCTCGTCCTCGAGGAGCTGGAGCACGCCAAGGCCCGCGGCGCGCCGATCATCGCCGAGATCGTCGGCTACGCCGCGACGTCGGACGGCCACGACATGGTCGCGCCGTCGGGCGAGGGCGGCGAGCGGGCGATGCGCATGGCCATCAAGGAAGCCGGGGGCCGCAAGATCGACTACATCAACCCGCACGCCACCGCGACGCCGATCGGCGACCTCAAGGAGGTGGAGGCGATCCGCGCCGTGTTCGGCAAGGACATCCCGCCGATCTCGGGGACGAAGTCGCTCTCCGGCCATGCCCAGGGCGCGGCCGGCGTGCACGAGGCCATCTACTCGCTGCTCATGATGCGGTCCGGCTTCATCGCCGCGTCCGCCAACATCGACGAGCTGGACCCCGCATTCGAGGACGTGCCGATCGTACGCGAGCGGCTCGACAACGTAGAGCTGAACACGATCTTGTCCAACGGCTTCGGTTTCGGCGGTACCAACGCCTCACTGGTCCTGGCGCGCTACGATGGGTGAGCGCGTGGGACTCATGGCCGGCAAGCGCGGCGTGGTGATGGGCGTTGCCAACAACCACTCCATCGCGTGGGGGATCACGCAGACGCTGGCCGCCGAGGGGGCGGAAATCGGTCTGACCTACCAGAACGACCAGTTCGGCCGCCGCGTGCGCCCGCTGGCCGACAAGGTCGAGGCGGCGTTCCTCGAGCAGTGCGACGTGGAGGATCTCGCCTCCGTCGACCGCCTGTTCGAGACCGCCGGCAGGACCTGGGGGTCGATCGACTTCTTCGTCCACGCCGTCGCCTTCTCCGACAAGAACGAGCTGAAGGGCCTCTACGCGGACACCACGCGCGAGAACTTCACCCGCACGATGGTGATCTCGTGCTTCTCGTTCACCGAGTCGGCCAAGCGCGCGGCCGCCCTGATGACCAACGGCGGGTCGATGCTGACCCTGACCTACGGCGGCTCCGTCAAGGTCATGCCGAACTACAACGTCATGGGCGTGGCGAAGGCGGCCCTTGAGTCGTCGGTGCGCTACCTCGCTGCGGATTTCGGCAGCGGCGGCGTGCGCGTCAACGCGATCTCGGCGGGCCCCGTGCGCACCCTGGCGGGCGCCGGCGTCACCGATGCGCGGCTGATGTTCAACTACCAGCGCAAGCACTCGCCGCTGGAGCGCACGGTCACCATCGACGAGATCGGCCGGTCCTCGGCGTACCTGCTGTCCGACTACTCGTCCGGCGTGACCGGCGAGATCCACTATGTGGATTCGGGCTACAACATCGTCTCCATGCCCAAGCTCGACGAGCTCCGGGCGGAGGAGCGCCGGGAGATCATCGAGGAGAAGGTCGAGGCGACGGCGCCCGGCATCCTGGCCGAGGGATCGTGATCGCCGCCGGCCTGCGGATCGATCCGCGCTGGCCGAAGCCGGCGGTGCGTCCGCGGGTCAAGATCTGCGGCATCACCCGCCCCGACCTCGCCGACGCGGCGGTCGCGGCGGGTGCCGACATGATCGGCCTCGTCCACTTTCCCCCCAGCCCGCGCCACCTCCCGCTGGAGGAGGCGGCGGCGGTCGCCGACCGCGCGCGGGGGCGGGCGATGACCGTCGCCCTGACCGTCGACGCGGACGACGCGACGCTGGACGCGCTGATGCGCACCGTCCGGCCCGACGCGGTGCAGCTCCACGGCAAGGAGAGCCCGGAGCGCGTGCGCGCGCTCGCGGAGCGCTACGGGCGGCCGATGGCCAAGGCCCTCGGCGTCGCCTCCGCGGCCGACCTCGCCGCGGCGGCGGACTATGACGGCGCGCTGCTGGTGCTCGACGCCAAGCCGCCGAAGGACGCCGACCGCCCGGGCGGTCACGGCGTCAGCTTCGACTGGTCGGTGCTGGACGCGCTGCCGCCGGACACCCTCTACATGCTCTCCGGCGGCCTGACGCCCGAGACGGTCGCGGCGGCACTCCGGACGGCCCGGCCCTACGCGGTCGACGTGTCGTCCGGGGTCGAGACCGACCGGCTGAAGGATCCGGAGAAGATGGCGGCGTTCGTCGCGGCCGTCGCCACGAGGGGATAGGGCGTGTCCGACACTGCGGCGTCACGATCCATGCCAGAGGGCGGCGCCGGGGACGCCGAGCGCGTCGGTCGCGCGGCCGCGCAACCGAAGCTCAGCCTGTCCGCCGACGAGCGGCTCGCGTTCTATCTCGCGCCGCTGGCCGACGAGCCGGGGCAGCGCTTTCCCATCACGCCGGATACGGCGCTTCTTGCCAACCCGCAGAAGCCGTTCGAATTTTCACTTCGCCGTTCGAGCAACTACGTCGCCAACAAGAGCTTCCATCGCAACCCGGCGAGCAAGGCGCGTCTGAAGGAGCGATACTTCGACCCGTTGATCGAGGCGCATCACCGGCTCGGCATCAACCGCCGCTTCCAGCTCGTGATCGGCGACGACCTCCGGCCGTCGACCTCGCCGACCTTCCACAAGGCGCGCCGCGTCGACAGCGGTGGCTGCTCGATCCTGCTGCCGCTGAACGACGAGCGGCATTTCAAGCCCGTGGACGACGTCGGCGCCAACGACATCCCGTTCGACGAGAAGGCGTCCCGTGTGGTCTGGCGCGGATCGACGACGGGCGTGTTCTGGGCAGAACCCTACGGAAGCCGCTACTTCATCTACCGCGACTGGGACGCGATCGCGCGGAACGAGGCGCTCGATCTCGGCTTCTCGGGGATCGTCCAGCTCCAGCAGGTCGGCTTCACACCCCGGCACGGTGAGATTGAGCGCTGCAAGAAGCCGCGCCTCACGCAGAAGGAGCAGCTCGAGGCCAAGTACCTCCTGGTGCTCGAGGGCAACGATCTGGCGTCGGGCCTCAAGTGGATCCTGGCGTCCAACTCCGTCGTCCTGATGCCGCGCTGCCGGAACGAGTCGTGGGCCTGCGAAAGCTATCTCGTCCCGGGCGTGCACTACGTCGAGGTGGCATACGACCTGTCCGATCTCGGCGAGGTGTTCGCATGGTGCGAGGCCAATCCGGCGGCGTGTCGCGAGATCGCCGAGAACGGCAAGCGTTTCATGCAGGCCTTCCGCGACCCCGATGTCGAGCGGTCGCTGTTCGACCGCGTGGTTCGCGAGTACCACCGCCGCGTGCGATGGTTTGATCCGGACAAGGCGGCGCCCGTACCGCAGTAGCGCCCAAGTGCCTTGACCGCACTTGACCCTTCATGCTGAGTGGCCGACGGCGAGCCGACCGACTGTCCGCCGCTTCTCCGACATTTCCGTGAGGCCGAACGGTGAGCGAACGCCCCAATTCATTCCGCAATGGTCCCGACGAGCGAGGTCGCTTCGGGATCTTCGGTGGCCGCTTCGTGGCCGAGACCCTGATGCCGCTGATCCTGGAGCTCGAAAAGTCCTGGGACGAGGCGCGCAACGACACGGCCTTCGCCGCGGAACTGTCGACGCTGGGCACCCACTACATCGGCCGTCCGTCGCCGCTCTACTACGCCGAGCGACTCAGCGACGAGCTGGGCGGCGCGCGCGTCTACCTGAAGCGCGACGAGCTGAACCACACCGGCAGCCACAAGATCAACAACTGCATCGGCCAGATCCTGCTCGCCCAGCGCATGGGCAAGACGCGGATCATCGCCGAGACGGGCGCGGGCCAGCACGGCGTCGCGACCGCCACGGTGTGCGCCCGCTTCGGGCTGCCGTGCGTCGTCTACATGGGCGCCAAGGACATCGAGCGGCAGGCGCCGAACGTGTTCCGCATGCGCCTCCTGGGCGCCGAGGTGGTGCCGGTGGAGGCGGGCGCCGGCACGCTGAAGGACGCGATGAACGAGGCGCTGCGCGATTGGGTCGCCAACGTCGACAATACCTACTACCTCATCGGCACCGCCGCGGGGCCGCATCCGTACCCGGCGATGGTGCGTGACTTCCAGTCCGTCATCGGCAACGAGGCGCGCACGCAGATCCTGGAGATGGCGGGCCGCCTGCCGGACCTGCTGGTGGCCGCGGTCGGCGGCGGCTCCAACGCCATCGGCCTGTTCCACCCGTTCCTGGACGACGCGGCGGTGGCGATCACCGGCGTCGAGGCCGGCGGGGAGGGGCTCGACGGCGACAAGCACTGCGCCTCGCTGACGGCGGGCGCGCCGGGCGTCCTCCACGGCAACCGCACCTACCTCCTGCAGGACGACGACGGGCAGATCCTCGAGGGCCACTCGATCTCGGCCGGGCTCGACTATCCCGGCATCGGTCCGGAGCACTCGTGGCTGAAGGAGACGGGCCGCGTCTCCTACGTGCCGATCAACGACGAGGAGGCCCTGGCCGCGTTCCAGCTCCTCGCCCGGACGGAGGGCATCCTGCCGGCGCTCGAGCCGTCGCACGCGCTCGCGCACGTGGCAAAGGTTGCACCGACGATGGGTCGTGACCAAATCGTCCTGATGAATCTGTGCGGGCGCGGGGACAAGGACGTTCACACCGTCGCCGCCGCGATCGACGCCCGCGCTCAGAAGGCCAATTAATTGTACGCTCTCGTTTACATGCTCGACATGACGACGGTTCAGCACGCCATGCCTGCGACCGAGGTCGATCCGGAAAACTGGGCCGACCGGCAGATCGCCGAGATCCTGCTGACCCACGGCGGCGACTGGTGGCACGGCCGGTTCTTCGTCTTCTCCGGCGAGGACGCGCTGTCGTCGATCTACCAGAACGTGGAGCGGCTGCGCACGATCCGCTGGTTCGTGGACGCGCTCGAGAGCATCGAGATCTTCGCCATCTCCCACAATTCCGATATCGGCGCCCTCTTCGGGATCCAGACCAAGCACAGGGGTCACTGATGAGCCGCATCGCTGCGTGTTTCGAGGGGCTCTCGCGCGAAGGCCGTGCGGGGCTGGTGACGTTCGTCACGGCCGCCGACCCGGACATCGAGAGCTCCGCCCGGATCCTCGACGCGCTCGCCGAGGCGGGGGCGGACGTGATCGAGCTCGGCATGCCGTTCACCGACCCGATGGCCGACGGCCCGGCGATCCAGGCCGCGTCGCTGCGCGCCCTCGCGGCGGGCGGGTCCATGACCGTGACGCTCGACCTGGTGCGCCGCTTCCGCGCCAGGAACGACACGACGCCCATCGTGCTGATGGGCTACTACAATCCGATCTACCATCGCGGCGTCGACACCTTCCTCGAAGAGGCGAAGACGGCGGGCGTGGACGGGCTGATCGTCGTCGACCTCCCGCCGGAGGAGGACGACGAGCTGTGCCTTCCGGCGCGCAACATCGGCCTCGACTTCATCCGCCTCGCGACGCCGACCACCGATGACGCACGCCTGCCGGCCGTTCTGGCGAACACGTCGGGATTCCTGTACTACGTCGCCATCGCCGGGATCACGGGAACCGCCAGCGCGGCCACGGTCGACGTCCACCGCGCGGTGGAGCGGCTGAAGGGCGCGACGGATCTTCCGGTCGCCGTCGGTTTCGGCGTCAAGACCCCCGACCAGGCCGCCGCCATCGCCCGCGTCGCGGACGCCGTCGTGGTCGGCTCGGCCATCGTCGACACCATCGCGAAGGCCGCGCCCGGAGAGGCGGCCACCGCGGCCAAGACATTCGTCGCCGCGCTCGCCAGAGGCGTCAGGGACGCCCGGAAGGTTGCTGCATGAACTGGATCTCGTCCGTCGTCCGCCCCAAGATCTCGTCCTTCTGGACGAAGCGGGACACGCCGAAGAACCTCTGGATCAAGTGCCCGGAAACGGGCGAGATGGTCTTTCACCGGGACCTCGAGCAGAACGGCTGGGTCGTTCCGGGGTCCGGGTTCCACATGCGCATGCCGCTGCCGGACCGCCTCGCCTCGATCTTCGACGCCGGCGCCTACGAGCTGCTGCCGCTGCCGACCGTCCCTCACGACCCGCTGAAGTTCCGTGACGAGCGGCGCTACCAGGACCGCCTGCGCGACGCCCGGGCCAAGACCGGGCGCGACGACGCCGTGACGGTCGCCAGGGGCACGCTGGAGACGATCCCGGTCACCGTGGCCATTCAGGACTTCGCCTTCATGGGCGGCTCGCTCGGCATGGCCGCGGGCGAGGCGATCGTGATGGGTGCGCAGACCGCGCTTGCGAACAAGACCCCCTACATCCTCTTCGCCGCCTCCGGCGGGGCGCGGATGCAGGAGGGGATCCTGTCGCTGATGCAGATGCCGCGGACCACCGCCGCGCTCATCGCGCTGCGCGAGGCGGGGCTGCCGTACGTCGTCGTCCTGACCAATCCGACCACGGGCGGCGTGACCGCGTCGTACGCGATGCTGGGCGACGTCCACATCGCCGAGCCGGGCGCGCTCATCGGCTTCGCCGGCCCGCGCGTGATCGAGCAGACGATCCGCGAGAAGCTCCCCGAGGGCTTCCAGCGGGCCGAATACCTCTACGACCACGGCATGGTCGACATGGTCGTCCACCGCCACGAGATGAAGTCGACGCTCGGCCGCCTGCTGCGCGTCCTGCTGCACCGTCCCGCCCTCGCCGTCGGCGCGCTGCCGGCGCCCGAGGCCGTTCCCGAGCCGGAGGCCGCACCGCAGAAGGCCGCCGCCGAGGTCGCCTCCACGACGCCGGAGACCCCGGACGAGGAGACGGCACCCGCCGTCTCCTGATCCATATGGACGCGACCAGTCCGCTTTTGGAGCGCATCTCCGCGCTCCACCCCAAAAGCATCGACCTCTCGCTCGGCCGGCTGGAACGGCTGCTCGAGCGGCTGGACCATCCCGAGCTCCGCCTGCCGCCGGTGATCCACATCGCCGGGACCAACGGCAAGGGTTCCGTCACCGCCATGCTGCGCGCCATGCTGGAGGCCGACGGCCAGCGGGCGCACGTCTACACCTCGCCGCACCTGGTGAGCTTCAACGAACGCATCCGCCTCGGCGCGGAGGGCGGCGGCAAGCTCGTCTCCGACGAGGTGCTGACCGAGGCGCTGGAGCGCGTCGAGGCTGCGAACAACGGCGAGCCGATCACCTTCTTCGAGATCACCACCGCGGCCGCGTTCGTGCTCTTCAGCGAACACCCCGCGGACGCGGTCGTGCTGGAGACGGGCCTCGGCGGCCGGCTCGACGCGACCAATGTCGTGCCGAAGCCCATCGCCTCGGTGCTGACGTCGATCGGCATCGACCACGTGGGCTTCCTCGGCCCGACGCTGGGCGAGATCGCGATGGAAAAGGCGGGCATCATCAAGAGCAACGTGCCGGTGATCTCCGCGCCGCAGAAGGAGCAGGTGACGGCGGTGATCGAGCGCCAGGCCGGCCTGACGCGCGCCCCGCTGCACCTCGGCGGGATGGACTGGACCGCCACGCAGGAGAACGGCCGCCTCGTCTTCCAGGACGAGAACGGGCTCCTCGACATGCCGCTGCCGCGCCTTCCCGGCCGGCACCAGACGGTGAACGCTGGCGTTGCCATCGCCACGGCGCGGGTGACGGGCATCCTGCGCGACCCGGCGTCCATCGAGACGGCGATGAGCACGGTGGACTGGCCCGGGCGCATGCACCGCCTGACGCGCGGGCGCATCTGCGACTGGGCGCCGCCGGACGCCGACATCTGGCTCGACGGCGGCCACAACGCGGACGCGGGGGAGGTGGTCGCGGCCGCGCTCGCCGACCTCGAGGACCGCGTCTCGCGGCCGCTGTTCCTGATCACCGGGATGCTGACGACGAAGGACCCGGCCGGCTTCTTCAAGCACTTCGCCGGGCTGGTGCGCCACGTCTTCACCGTGGGCGTCCCGTCCAGCGACGCGGCGATCCCGCCGGCCGCGCTGGCGGATGCCGCCGCCGAGGCGGGGCTGTCGGCCGAGCCGGTCACCTCGGTGCGCACCGCTCTACGACTTTTGTCGGAGAACTGGCGCTATGAGCCGCCCCCGCGCATTCTGATCTGCGGGTCACTTTATCTTGTTGGCGATGTTTTGGCCCAGAACGGTACTCCACCGACCTAGAGCGCGTGCTAAAACGCCAGTCGGATAAAGCGAGTAGACGCCATGACCCTGGAAGTGGACGCCCTCCTCGATCGTCGCCGGCAGGCGAGGCGGATCGCATTCTGGCGGGGACTGGCGTTCGTCCTGGTCGCGGGCGCGATCGCCGTCGCAGTGGCGATGGTCGTGAAGCCGCAGGGCCAGCACGTCGCCCGCATCACGATCAACGGCGCCATCGTCTCCGACCGGCCGCTGATGCAGCTCATCGAGAAGGTGCGCAAGGACAAGAGCGTCGCGGCGATCCTGCTGTCGATCGATTCGCCGGGCGGAACGTCCGTCGGCGGCGAGCGCCTGTACGATGCGCTGCGCAAGGCGGCTGTGGATAAACCGGTCGTCGCGCATATCAACACGCTGGGCGCCTCCGCCGCGTACATGACGGCGATGGCGGCCGACCACATCGTCGCCCACCGCACCAGCCTGACCGGCTCGATCGGCGTCCTGATCCAGTACGGGCAGGTGGAGAAGCTCCTCGACACCCTGGGGATCGAGGTCGACAAGGTCGCCTCCGGCCCGCTGAAGGCGGAGCCGAGCCCGTTCGACGCGGCGAGCCCGGAGGCCGTCGCCGTTCTGCAGAGCGTGGTGGACGACAGCTATAACTGGTTCGTCTCGCTGGTGGTCGAACGGCGCGGCCTGCCGGAGCCAGAGGCTCGCCGTCTGGCGGACGGCCGGATCTACACCGGCAACCAGGCCCTCGAGGCCAAGCTCATCGACGAGATCGGGGGAGAGGAGCAGGCGGTCGCCTGGCTGGCGCGCGAGCACGGCCTTTCACCCAACATCCCGGTCCAGACCTATAAGGCGAAACGCGAAAGCGACCTTTCTTTGACCGCCCGCATGGCGAACGCGATGATTGATCGAATTTTTGCCGCGATTGGAGTGAGTTTACCGGCAATTACACCAACAAGCTCGGTTGACGGTCTTATGTCCCTTTGGCACGCTTCAATTTCTTCGGACACTAAGGTGAAAAACAATGATTAAGTCCGAGCTAGTCACGCGTCTCCAGCTCCAGAACCCGCATTTGCTCCAGCGGGACGTGGAGGGCGTGATGAATGCGTTCGTCGATGAGATCGCGAATGCTATGAGGGACGGAAACCGCGTCGAGCTGAGGGGCTTTGGAGCCTTCTCCGTTCGGATCAGAGAGGCACGTACGGGGCGCAATCCGCGTACGGGCGAACCGGTGAAGGTGGAGCAGAAGGCTGCACCATTCTTCCGGACAGGAAAGGAAATGCGCGACCGCATCAACGCGGCGGCGCAGGTCCGATCCGGGAGTCGCCCTAGTTTGGGTGAGGACCCCGACGGTCGATACAGCCGCGCGGCGGAATAGCGATCGGTGCGCCGTGCGGCGGGCGTCGCCACGCTGATCATCTCCGCCGTGCTGGTGGGGGTGGCGGTGGCGAACCGGCACACGGTGGTGCTGTATCTCGATCCGCTGCGGGACCCGGGACGTTCGGTCGAGGTGCCGGTCTATGCCGCGCTCCTCGCCGCACTCGCGCTTGGTGTTTTGCTGGGCGGCGTGGCGACACGCCTCTCGGGGAGACGTCGTGTGTTGTCCCGGACTGGTCCGGCACGGGGGGCGCCGTCCGCGTCCCCGCTGCCGGAACGCCCGCTTCTCACCCATCGCAAGTCGGACCGACTGCTGACCTGACCCCCTCATGACGCTCCGCACATCGCACCCGGCCCGGGCGATCCGCCCGGCAGGGCGACATGGCAAGCGTGAGAGGCAATCCTCCGGGCCACCGGGGGAGTTGAGTTCAGCCGGTCCTGACGGCTCGGGACGACCCTGTGGAGGCCTCGGAGAGGCGTGAGGGCTCTTCGCGCATGGTGTACTGGCCACTGGCGCACCACCCGTCGAAGGGGCCTGACGCGGCTTCTGGCCGCCCAGACACGCCTCGCCATCAAGGCGGGGCGCAATCGAGCGTGATGCAGGCATGGGCAGAGACCCGCGCCGCGCGGCCCCCGGCGGCTGCCGGAGGAGCTTCACGGCCTGTCCGACTGCTCTCCCGCCCGACCGTGGGCGCGGCCTGCGGAACTGACCCGACAGAAAACGGCTCGACAGAAAACGGCCCGGGGTCGCGGGACCGCCGGGCCGTGCATTGCGTGCGGCGCCTCCGTGGAGGCCCTCGTCGGCCCCGGCCGCGAGCGGCGGGGCCCCGGGCGATCACATGTGGATCGCGCGGTTGGCGACGGCGAGGGCGGCTTCCTTGATCGCCTCGGAAAGCGTCGGGTGCGCGTGGCAGGTGCGCGCGATGTCCTCGGCCGCGGCGCCGAACTCCATGCCGAGCGTGACTTCGCCGATCATCGTGCCGGCATCCGGGCCGACGATGTGGACGCCGAGCACCCGGTCCGTCGTCTTGTCGGCGAGGATCTTCACGAAGCCGTCCGTCGTGCGGTTCACCTTGGCGCGCCCGTTGGCGGTGAAGGGGAACTTGCCGACGTTGTAGGCGACGCCGTCCTTCTTCAGCTGCTCCTCGGTGCGGCCGACGGAGGCAACCTCGGGGTAGGTGTAGACGACGGAGGGGATCGCCTCGTAGTTCACGTGCGGCTTCTGGCCGGCGATCAGCTCGGCGCAGGCGACGCCCTCGTCCTCGGCCTTGTGGGCCAGCATCGGACCGGTGATCACGTCGCCGATCGCCCACACGCCCGGCACGTTGGTGCGGTAGTGGTCGTCGGTCTTGATGCGGCCGCGCTCGTCCATCGCGATGCCGGCCTCCTCGAGGCCGAGGCCCTTGGTGTACGGCACGCGGCCGATGGCGACGAGGACGACGTCCGCCTCGATCGTCTCCGTGTCGCCGCCCTTGGCCGGCTCGACCGAGACCTTCAGCGTCTTGCCGGAGGTGTCGACGCCGGTCACCTTGCTGGACAGCTTGAACTTGAAGCCCTGCTTGCCGAGGATCCGCTGGAACTGCTTGGAGACCTCGTTGTCCTCCGGCGGGAGGATCTTGTCGAGGAACTCCACCACGGTGACCTCTGCGCCGAGGCGGCGCCACACCGAGCCGAGCTCCAGCCCGATCACGCCGCCGCCGATGACGACCATCTTGCCCGGCACCTGGTCGAGCGTCAGCGCGCCGGTGGAGGAGACGACGCGCTTCTCGTCGATCTCGACGCCCGGGAGGCGGGCGACGTCCGAGCCGGACGCGATGATGGTGTTCCGGGTCTCGATCTCCTGGACCGAGCCGTCCTCGGCGGTGACCTTCACCTTGCCCTGACCGGCGATCGAGCCGGTGCCACGGAAGGTGTCGATCTTGTTCTTCTTGAACAGGAAGTCGACGCCCTTGACGTTGCCGGCGACGCCCTCGTCCTTGAAGGCCAGCATCTTGGCGACGTCGAGCTTGGGCTCCACGGCGATGCCCATGTCGGCGAAGCCGTGGCCGGCTTCCTCGTAGAGCTCGGAGGCGTGAAGCAGGGCCTTGGAGGGGATGCAGCCCACGTTGAGGCAGGTCCCGCCGAAGGTCGGCCACTTCTCGACCACTGCCGTCTTCAGCCCGAGCTGGGCGCAGCGAATGGCTGCCACGTATCCGCCCGGACCCGAGCCGATCACCGTTACGTCATAGGCTGCCATCGTCCGCTCCTTCGAAAATTGCCGCGCTCCACCTGTGCGCTTCCGGGCGGCGGGTCAAGTCTCTCGACTGTAATTGCAGGTCAGAGCGCCCCGAGGAGCAGGGCTATGAGCTCCAGCACGATCCCGAGCATCGACAGGCCGTAGATCATCGAGCGCAGCGGGCCGAGGCCGTAGACATAGGCGGGCCAGTAGGCGACCCGCGCGACCACGTAGAGGACGGCGCCGATGGCCGACAGCGTCGACGTCGCGCCGCCGAGGACGACGGCCAGGGTGACGGCGGCGAACACCGGGAAGGTCTCCAGGATGTTCCGCGCGGCGCGCTCGGCGCGTTGGCTGCGCAGCCCGGTCTGCGGCGCGGTCCCGTCGCGGTTGCCGGCGGCCCACGCGGGCGAGGAGAGGGCGCGGGCGACGGCCGGCGCCAGGATGTAGAAGACGACGAGAATGCCGGCCAGCCCGACGCAGACGAGTTCGGTGGCCATCGCTACGCGGCCTTCGCCCGTCTCACGCGCGCCGACAGGGGCGGGACGTGCGCGAAGTCAGTGAGGGTTTCCCCGGCGTACCGGCTCCCCACGCCAGAAGCCGTGTCGGCGAGCGCCGTGTCGGTGGCAGTCATCGGGATAGGCGCCCATTCGTTGCGGATGGCCGGCCGGATCCTGGCACAGGCTGCCGGCTGCCGAAACCCGGACGGGACGGCAGCCGGCATGATGGGCGCTTGCTGCGCCGCGGCGACCCCTAGAGGTCGAGCAGCAGGCGCTGCGGGTCCTCGATGGCCTCCTTGACGCGCACCAGGAAGGTGACGGCCTCTTTGCCGTCGACGATGCGGTGGTCGTAGGAGAGGGCGAGGTACATCATCGGCCGCAGCTTGATCTCGTTGCCGACGGCGACGGGACGCTGCTCGATGCGGTGCATGCCGAGGATGCCGGACTGCGGCGCGTTGAGGATCGGAGTCGACATCAGCGAGCCGTAGATGCCGCCGTTGGTGATCGTGAAGGTGCCGCCCTGCATCTCGTCCAGCTTGAGCTGGCCGTCGCGGGCGCGCTTGCCGAAGTCGGCGATGGTCTTCTCGATGTCGGCGAAGCCGAGCTGGTCGCAGTTCTTCACCACCGGGACGACGAGGCCCTTATCGGTGCCAACGGCGACGCCCATGTGGTAGTAGTTCTTGTAGACGAGGTCGTTGCCGTCGATCTCGGCGTTGACCGCGGGAACTTCCTTCAGTGCGTGGACGCAGGCCTTCGCGAAGAACGCCATGAAGCCGAGCTTCACCTTGTGCTTCTTCTCGAAGACATCCTTGTACTGCTTGCGCAGCTCCATCACGGCGGACATGTCGACGTCGTTGAACGTCGTCAGCATCGCGGCGGTGTTCTGGGCGTCCTTGAGGCGCTTGGCGATGGTGCGGCGCAGGCGCGTCATGGGGACGCGTTCCTCGCGCTCGGCGTCGTCGCCGGTGCTGGGCGCGCGGCTCTGCTGCGCCGGGGCGGCGGACGCGGACGGGGCGGTCACGCCGCTCTCGAGCGCCTTCAGGACGTCGCCCTTCAGGATCTGGCCGCGCTTGCCGGTGCCCTCGACCTGGTCGGCGGAGAGGCCGGATTCGGCCATCGCCTTCTTGGCGGACGGGGCGGGCGGCATGTCGCCGGAGGCGGCGGGCGCGCTCGCTTTCGGGGCCTCGGCGGCCTTGGCCGGGGCGGGAGCGGCGGCGGGCGCGGCCGCAGCGCCGGAGCCGCCGATCGTGGCGATCAGGCCGCCGACCTCGACGGTGTCGCCTTCCTTGACGGCGAGGCTCGCGATCGTGCCGCCGACCGGGGCCGGGACCTCGACGCTGACCTTGTCGGTCTCGAGCTCGACGATCGGCTCGTCGGCGCCGATGCTTTCGCCGGCGTTCTTGATGATGCGGGCGACCGTCGCCTCGGTGACGCTCTCACCGAGGGTGGGGACGCGGACTTCGGTCGTCGCGGCGGAGGGGGCGGCACCGTTGCCGGACGGGGCCGGCTTCTCGGCCGGGGCGGCTTCGGCCTTCGGCTTCGCCGCGGCACCGGACTCGCTGATCTGACCGAGGAGGGCGCCGACCTCGACCGTCTCGCCGTCCTTGGCGGTGATTTCGGACAGGGTACCGGCGGCCGGGGCGGGAACCTCGACCGACACCTTGTCGGTTTCCAGTTCCAGCAGCGGCTCGTCCGCAGCGACAGTGTCGCCCTCCGCCTTGAACCACTTGGCTATCGTGGCTTCGGTGACGGATTCACCCAGGGTCGGGACGCGAATATCGGTCATGGCGCTCTTGTCGCAATTGTCGCGGCGGCGGTTCGTGAGGCCGGTGCGGGGCCGCAAAATCCGCACCGAGCCCGTGGCTATGTGGACCGATCGGGATCGCGAAGCAAGCGCAACGCCAAGTGATCGGTCCCGGGCTGGAATACCCGGTGGTTACCCGTAGACCTGCTCGAGGAAGGCCTCGAGCTGCTGCTGGTGACGCTTGGCGAGACCTGTCGCCGGCGACGCGGCCGCCGGACGCCCGGCGTAGCGCGGCCGATCGTTGGTCATCTTGGTCTGGCCGAGGCACCAGTCGAGGTACGGCTGCACGAAGGACCAGGAGCCCATGTTGGCCGGCTCCTCCTGGCACCACACCAGCTCCGCGTTCGGGAAGCGCTTCAGCTCGCTGATCACCGACTTGGCCGGGAACGGATAGAGCTGCTCCACCCGCAGCAGGTAGACGTCGTCGACGCCCCGCTCCTCGCGCGCCTCGAGAAGGTCGTAGTAGACCTTGCCGGTGCACAGCACGACGCGGCGGATCTTGTCGTCGGCGGCGAGCTTGAAGTCGCCGGTGCGGCCGAGCTGCGCATCGTCCAGAAGGACGCGGTGGAAGGTGGAATCCGGACCCAGCTCGTCGAGCGTCGACACGCAGCGCTTGTGGCGCAGCAGCGACTTCGGCGTCATCAGGATCAGCGGCTTGCGCAGGTCGCGCTTCAGCTGGCGGCGCAGGATGTGGAAGTAGTTCGCCGGCGTCGAGCAGTTGGCGACCTGCATGTTGTCCTCCGCGCAGAGCTGGAGGAAGCGCTCCAGGCGGGCGGAGGAGTGCTCCGGACCCTGGCCCTCGTAGCCATGCGGCAGCAGGCAGACGAGGCCCGTCATGCGCAGCCACTTGCGCTCGCCCGACGAGATGAACTGGTCGAACACCACCTGCGCGCCGTTGGCGAAGTCGCCGAACTGGGCTTCCCAGGCGACCAGCGCGTTCGGCTCGGCGAGGGAGTAGCCGTACTCGAAGCCGAGGACGGCCTCCTCGGAGAGCATCGAGTTGATGACCTCGTAGCGCTTCTGCTCGCCGCCCAGGTTGTTGAGCGGGATGTAGCGCTCCTCGTTCTCCTGATCGTAGAGCACCGAGTGGCGCTGCGAGAACGTGCCGCGCTCGCAGTCCTGGCCGGAGAGGCGGACCGGGTAGCCGTCCTTCAGCAGCGTGCCGAAGGCGAGCGCCTCGGCGGTCGCCCAGTCGACGCCCTGGCCGGTCTCGATCATCTTGCGGCGGTTCTCCATGAACCGGCCGACGGTGCGGTGGATGTGGAAGCCCTCCGGTACGGTCGAGAGCGCCTCGCCGATGGACTTCAGCTCGTCCATGTCGACGCCGGTGTGGCCGCGGCGCGGGTCGTCCGCGTCATCGCCCGGCTTGATGGCCTTCCAGCGGCCGTCGAGCCAGTCGGCCTTGTTCGGCAGGAACGACTGGCCGGCCTCGAACTCCTCGTCGAGGTGCTTGCGCCAGTCGGCCTTCATCTGCTCGACCTCGTCGTTCGAGACGACGCCCTCGTCGACCAGGCGCTTGCCGTAGATCTCCAGCGTGGACGGGTGCTGGCGGATCTTCTTGTACATGACCGGCTGGGTGAACGAGGGCTCGTCGCTCTCGTTGTGGCCGAACCGGCGGTAGCAGAACATGTCGATGACGACCGGCTTGTGGAACTTCTGCCGGAACTCGGTCGCCACCTTCGCCGCGTAGACCACCGCCTCGGGGTCGTCGCCGTTCACGTGGAAGATCGGCGCCTCGATCATCTTGGCGACGTCGGACGGGTAGGGCGACGAGCGCGAGAAGTGCGGGTTCGTCGTGAAGCCGATCTGGTTGTTGATGATGACGTGGATCGAGCCGCCGGTGCGGTGGCCCTTCAGGCCCGACAGGCCGAAGCACTCCGCGACGACGCCCTGGCCGGCGAAGGCCGCGTCGCCGTGCAGCAGCAGGCCGAGGACCTTCATGCGCTCGGTGTCGTTGAGCTGGTCCTGCTTGGCGCGCACTTTGCCGAGCACGACGGGGTCCACGATCTCGAGGTGGGAGGGGTTGGCGGTCAGCGACAGGTGGACGGAGTTGCCGTCGAACTCACGGTCGGACGAGGCACCGAGGTGGTACTTCACGTCGCCCGAACCCTCGACCTCGTCGGGCTTGAACGAGCCGCCCTTGAACTCGTGGAAGATGGCGCGGAGCGGCTTGCCGAGGACCTGGGCGAGCACGTTGAGGCGGCCGCGGTGGGCCATGCCGACGGCGATGTCGCGGACGCCGAGGTTGCCGCCGCGCTTGATGATCTGCTCCAGCGCCGGGATGACGGCTTCGCCGCCGTCGAGACCGAAGCGCTTGGTGCCGGTGTACTTGATGCCGAGGAACTTCTCGAAGCCTTCCGCCTCGACGAGCTTGTTGAGGATCGCCTTGCGGCCCTCGAGCGTGAAGGCGATGCCCTTGTCCGGCCCCTCGATGCGCTCCTGGAGCCAGCCCTTCTCGTAACCGTCGGAGATGTGCATGAATTCCACGCCCATCGTCTGACAGTAGGTGCGCTCCAGGATGTCGATCATCTGGCGCACGGTCGCGAACTCGAGGCCGAGCACGTTGTCGAGGAAGATCGGGCGGTCCATGTCCGCCTCGGTGAAGCCGTAGGCCTGCGGGCGCAGCTCCTCGTCGCGCATGCCGGTGATGCCCAGCGGGTCGAGGTTGGCGTGGTAGTGGCCGCGCATGCGGTAGGCGCGGATCATCATGATCGCGCGGACCGAGTCGCGGGCGGCGCGGCGGATGTCCGACTCGCCGACGACCTGGCCCTGCTGCTGCGCCTTCTGGGCCACCTTCTCGGTGACGCGGGTCTCGATCTCACCCCAGTTGCCGTCGAGCGCGGAGACCAGCTCGCCGTTCATCGGCACAGGCCAGTCCTGGCGGGCCCACTTCGGACCCTTCGCCTGGACTTCGACGGCGTGCCGGTCGTCCTGCATCTCGGCGAAGAAGGCCTGCCAGCCCGCATCGACCGAGGTCGGGTCGACCTGGTACCGAGCGTACAGCTGCTCAAGGTACTCGGCGTTGCCGCCGTATAGGAATGAGGAATTGAGAAACGCGGCGTTCGCGTCTTGGCGAGCCATGGCAGGGGTCCGTGAGTTTGATGCCCCTATAGCATAGGGTCTTTGGGGCAAAATCTGAACCGTCTAGGCGCCGCCGGGCAGCCACAGTCAAGTCACGATTTCAGCGTTGCCTCCGAACCGTTCGCCTCATGGCTCGGATTGCCGGCTTTCTGGTCAGAATGCCGTGCTTTTTCGGTCAACTGGGCAGACGGCCCGTCATCGTCCCCGTCGCCCTCGGCGACCCGGTCCGGGTAGAGGAGGTCCAGCGTCTTTTCGTCCCGCCGGCCGCCGTAGAACGTCGTTAGCGCACGAGCGAGTGTCTCCTCGCCCGGCTCGACCTCCAGAAACAGCGTCAGGCACGAGCGGACCTTGAGGTCGTCGGGACTGCCGAAGAGCGCGGTGGGGTCGGTGACGCCGGAGGCGAGCGCGGCCTCCGTCGCCTCGATCAGCCGGGCGCCCAGGACCGGATGGTGGAAGTAGGCGGCGGCCTCCTGCAGCGACGCGATGCCGTAGAGGCGCGCGGTCGCCGAGCGGCCGAGGTCGACGTGCTGCGGGAAAATATACCAGATCCAGTGCGAGGCCTTGAAGCCCGTTCCGAGCTCCGAGAGCGCCGCCGCGTAATCCCGCTCCTGTGCCGTTAAGAATCGATCCAGATTAAAGGTATCGGTCACCGAGACTCCCCACGTCGCTTATATTTTTGTTTCCATCCATTTTACACACGGATGCACTCCGGCGCACGCGCTTTCCCTGCGGGACATCGCGCGCGGACGGTGCGTGACGGGGGTCAGAGCGTGCCGTTCGGGCGCAGGCGGTGGACCGATGGGCCGGTTGTCGTTGTTTCGACACGGAGTTGGGGTTGGGTCCGACCGGAAAACATTCCGGAGGTTTCCATGTCATTTCGCCTTTGGGGCGCGGCCGCGCTCGTCCTCCTGTCCGTGCCGGCCGCGGCCGACGGCTTCGCCACGCGCGACCTCAGCAGTCTCTCCGTCGACACCGCCGGCTACGACGGCGGCGCCTTCGTCTTCCGCGCCGCGCCGGAGCGGCTGATGCTGGTGTGCAACGGCTGCGACGCGATGACGGCGGTCGACGTCATCATCGGCACAAACACCGACGGCACGGAGGGGCGGTACCGCAACGGCGATACCCCGATCGAGGAGCTGGAGGCGATATGCCAGTCGCGGGAGCCCGAGTGCAGGATGCAGGCGGTCGAGGTCGGTGACGCGGTCGGCTGGCAGACGACCTATCCGATCGCCAAAATGGGGCTGCAGGGCAGCACCGCGTACCTGATGCGCGATGGCGACACGCTCACCATCCGCTCGGTCGCGGGCGACGGGGCCCGCGCGAAGGCCAACGCCGAGGAGGCGCTGAGCAAGATCGCGCCGCAGGTGGTCGGCCCCTGAGGCCGTCAGGCGGGCGCGCCGTCCGGTGACCGCTCCGGGCGGGAGGCCGATGCCTCCCGGACCGGAGCGTCGCTGGTTCGCCGGCCGGGAACGAAGGCCCGGGCCGGCGGCGTCGTCAGCCCTTGAGGACCTTGACGAGGGTCTTGCCGAGCTGGGCCGGGGACGGGGAGACCCGGATGCCGGCCGCTTCCATCGCGGCGATCTTGTCTTCCGCGCCGCCCTTGCCGCCGGAGATGACCGCGCCGGCGTGGCCCATGGTGCGGCCCGGAGGCGCCGTGCGGCCGGCGATGAAGCCCGCCATCGGCTTCTTGCGGCCCTTCTTCGCTTCGTCGGCGATGAACTGGGCGGCTTCTTCCTCGGCGGAACCGCCGATCTCGCCGATCATGATGATGGACTCGGTCTCGTCGTCGGCGAGGAACATCTCCAGCATGTCGATGAACTCGGTGCCCTTCACCGGGTCACCGCCGATGCCGACGGCGGTCGTCTGGCCCAGGCCCTCGGCCGAGGTCTGGAACACCGCCTCGTAGGTGAGGGTGCCCGAGCGGGACACGATGCCGACGGAGCCGTCGCGGAAGATCGAGCCCGGCATGATGCCGATCTTGCACTCGTTCGGGGTCAGGACGCCCGGGCAGTTCGGCCCGATGAGGCGCGAGGACGAACGGTCGAGCGCGGCCTTCACCTTCACCATGTCCATCACCGGAATGCCTTCCGTGATGCAGATGATGAGCGGCACCTCCGCCTCGATCGCCTCGAGGATGGCGGCGCCGGCGCCCGCGGGCGGCACGTAGATCACCGACGCGTCGGCGCCGGTGGCCTCGCGGGCGTCGCCCACGGTGGTATAGATCGGCAGGGACTTGCCGCTTTCGCTCGTCCAGGTCTCGCCACCCTTCTTGGGATGAACGCCGGCCACCATCTGCGTGCCGTGGTAGGCGAGTGCCTGCTCGGTGTGGAACGAGCCGGTCTTGCCGGTCAGGCCCTGCACGATGACTTTGGTATTCTTGTCGACGAGGATGGACATAAGGTCAGTTGTCTCCGGCTTCCGGCAGGGCGTGAAACGCGAGTGTTGGCTAGACCAGAGGGGGGCGGACCGCAACCGTTTGCCGCGCCAATCGGCGTCGGAAGGCTGCGAAAAGCACGCTTCGCATCCCAAAGGTGCGTATATATCCCCGCGAGCCCCTCTAGATTGCGTGATGGGTGATGCGATTGGGGTGGGCGGCGGGCCCGGGCTGGCGCCGCCGCGGAGCCCGCGGCCGGCCGGCGGACCCGCCGATGTTCGCCCCCGCCGCCTCGGACAGGCCGTGCCGTCCGGGCCGGGCGGGACCGATTGTCTCAACAATAGGGCGGACTTAGGTCACTGGCGAGGTCCCGTTGCGGGTGCCGCCCGGCGCGGCCCCCCTGCTGCGAAGCGCGCCCGTCCGGGCGAGCCGCCGCTTCAGGTCCGTGACCGGCGGCGCGTAGAGAAAGCCGAAGGACACACAACCGTCCCGTCCGTCAACCGCGTGGTGCATCTTGTGGGCCTGCACCAGGCGCTTCAGGTAGCCCCGCCGCGGCACCCAGCGGAACGGCCAGCGCTGATGTACCAGCCCGTCGTGCACGATGAAGTAGAGGATGCCGTACACCATCAGGCCGACGCCGATCTGCCGCAGCGGCCACACCCCGGCGATCCCGAAGGTGATCAGCGCACCCGACAGGACGGTGAAGACGACGGCGTAGAGGTCGTTCTTCTCGAGGACACCGTCGGCCTCCTCGTGGTGCGAGCGGTGCCAGCCCCAGCCGAGCGGGCCGTGCATGACGAAGCGGTGGGTGGCGTAGGCGACCCCCTCCATCGCGACGACGGTGGCGATCACGATGAGGGTGTTGAGGATCATGCCCGCCCCCTCGCGGCGGCGGGGCCGGCCGGCGGGACGGCGCCGGCGGTCATCGCACGGTGCGCGGCGGGAAGGCGCCACCAGGGCGTCGTCGGCGCGAGGTGATGCTCGTGGTGGTAGCCGAAGTGGAAGCAGGTCAGGAGCGACAGCAGCGGCGGGAAACCGTCCGTGCGCGTGTTGTGCCTGTCGGCGAAGGGCGCCGCGTCGATCCGGTGGGGCCGGAAGGTGCCGAAATAGAAGAGCTGCACCGCCGACAGCACCGCGGGCACGGCGTAGAACAGGAGGAGCGCCGGCACCGAGACCCCCGTGGCGAGGATGTAGAGCGCCATCGCCGCCGCCATCGCGCCGAGTTCGCGCCAGCCGTAGTATTCGAGGAAGAAGCGCAGGAACCACGGGGCGAACGCGTCCGGCGCGTCGGCGTGGAAGTCCGGGTCCTGCGGCGATCCGGGGCGGCGGTGGTGCATGTGGTGCTTCGGCAGGAGCCGGTCGTACGAGAACGCCGCGTAGAGGAACAGCGCGACGCGGCCGAAGGCACGGTTGACCGCGGGCCGGCCCGGTGCGAGCGAGCCGTGCATGCAGTCGTGGGCGACGATGAACAGCCCGACCGAGAGCCACGTCTGCACCGCGACGAAGGGGAGGGCGAGCCATCCCGGCGTCACCTGCCAGTCGACGATGAAGATCGCGGACACATGGACCGCGAGCCAGGCGCCGATGATGGCAAGCGCCAGCGTCAGGCCGACGATCGTGTCGCGCTGCCGGGCGCGTGCGGGCGACAGGACGTTCCCGTTCATGGCGGTATGACATACACGGATGGACGCGGCGAGGCGAGGGCATGGCGCAACGACTGATCATCGCGGGCGGCGGCCTCTCGGGTGTACTGACCGCGCTCGCCTTCGCCGACCGGCCGGACGTCTCCGTGACGCTGCTGGAGGCGGGCGAGCGTCTCGGCGGTGCCCACACCTGGAGCTTCTACGCGACGGACCTCGACGCGCCCGGGACCCGCCTCGTCGATCCGCTCGTCGCCCATAGCTGGCCGGGCTACGACGTGCGCTTCCGCGGTCTCTCGCGCACGCTGTCGACGCCCTACCGCTCGATCACCGCGCAGAGCCTCGACCGCGCCGCCCGGCAGCGCCTCGGCGAGCGGGTCCGGCTGGGCACCTCCGTGACGGGGCTCGATGCCGGCGGGGCGACGCTCGGCGACGGCACGCGCGTCGAGGGCGAGGCGGTGATCGACGCGCGCGGGCCGACGCGGCTCGCGGGACTTGCACTGCGCCACCAGGTCTTCCTCGGTCAGGAGGTCCGGCTCGCGGCGCCGCACGGCCTGACGCGCCCGACGATCATGGACGCGACGGTGGAGCAGCTGGACGGTTACCGCTTCGTCTACCTGCTCCCGTTCACCGCCGACACGCTCCTCGTCGAGGACACCTATTATACCGACCAACCGGCGCTCGACCGCGCGACGGTCGCGGCGCGCATCGCCGGCTACGCCGCAGGGCGGGGTTGGCGTGTCACGGAGGTGATCCGCGAGGAGGCCGGTTCGCTGCCGCTCGTCCTGGGGGGCGACGCGCGCGCCCTGTGGGTGGACGCGGCGCCGGATGGCGGGGCGGTCCCGATCGGACTGCGGGCGGGCCTCTTCCATCCGGTGACGAGCTATTCGCTCCCCGTCGCCGTGGAGACGGCGCTGATGCTGGGGGCGATGCCGGGACCGGTCACCACCGCGCGCGTCTCGGAGCGGGTCGGCGACCTGGTGCGCCGGCATGTCGCACGGACGGCGTACGAGCGGCTCCTGAACCGGATGCTCTTCCTCGCCGGCCGGCCGGAGGACCGGCACCTCGTCCTCGAGCGCTTTCACCGCCTGCCGCAGCCCCTCATCGAGCGCTTCTACGCCGGCCGCATGCGCCGGTCCGACCGGCTGCGGGTGCTCCTCGGCAAGCCGCCGGTGCCGGTCGCCGGCGCGCTCCGCGCCCTGCCGGAGCGCTCCGCCGGCTGATCAGCGCGCGGCGGCGATAATCGCGTCCGCCGCCCGCTCCGCGCCGTTCTCGGCTGCGATCAGCGGGGCGAGACGGGCGCTGGTCGCCCGCATCCCGCCGTCGTCCAGGACCTGTCGGAGGATCGGCGCAGCGGAGAGACGGTAGCGCCAGCGAGGCACGACCCGCGCCACGCCCGCCCGGGCCGCGCGGGCCGCATTGTCGGGCTGGTCGTGGGAGAAGGGAACGGCGACCATCGGCACGCCGGCCGCCATCGCGAGCGCGATCGTGCCGATTCCGCCCTGGTGCACCACCGCTGCCGCATGCGGGAAGACGGCCTGGTAGGGCGCGCTTCCCGCGACCATGAGCGCCGGATCGGACGGCAGATCGCGACCTGCGCCCGCGCCCCCGGCGAGGAGGAGGGCACGCACGCCGAGGCGGCGCGCGGCGCGGGCGCTGTCCTCGAAGAAGCGGCGGGCGACGTGGGCGGAGGCGGAGCCGAGGGTGAAGACCACGGGCGGCTCGCCGTCCGCCAGGAAGTCGGCGATCCGCGGATCGAGCGGCGGGCTGCCGGTCTGCAGCACCTGTCCGGTCTGGACGGTGCCGCGCGGCGCGTCCGCCGGCACCGGGCCGAAGAGGGGGGAGTAGAGCGCCAGCACGCCATCGGGCGAATGCTGGCCACGGAAGGCGGGGTGGGCGGGGTAGTCGCCGAGGCCGGCGGCGGCGCGGTAGGCGCGAAGCGGCGCGGCCCAGGCCTCGACGCCCTTCTCGGCGTAGGCGAGCACGCGCGCGTTGTACTGCGGCCAGCCGCGCACGAGGGGGAGCATCGCGAGGCGGGGCGGGTCGAGCGCGCTGTAGAGCATCGCCGGCTGGAACGCCGCGGAGAGCCACGGCACCCCCGTGCGCGCGGCGACGATCGGCGCGGCGAGTGCGAGCGTCACGCTGACGAGGACGTCGGCGCCCGCCACCGCGGCGGAAAGGTCGGCGTCGCTCGCCGCGACCGCCGGGCCGAGATACCTGGTGTAGGCGAAGGCGGGGCCGCGGCGCGGGTGCATGAAGCGGGCGTGGAAGGCGGGATCGTCCGGCCGGTCCGGGCGCATCGGCGCGAAGCCGAGCCCGGCGGCGGCGACGCTGGCGCGATGCGCCGGATGGGTCGCCACCGTCGCGGTGTGGCCGCGGGCCGCGAGCGCCTTGCCGATCTCCAGGAACGGCACAAGGTCGCCGAGCGAGCCGTGGCTGGCGAAGACGACCCTCACGGCGCCACCCGCGCGGCCGCGGATGCGCGCCTCAGCGCATCACTTGACCGGAAACCAGCTCGAATCGATGTGCGGGTCGCCGTTGAAGTTGCAGAGCTCCGCCATCGTCCGGAGCTTGAGGATCCTGATGCGGTTGCCGTCACGGCTGATCAGCCCGTCGTTCTCGATCCGCGACATCGTCTTGGAGACGTAGACGTTGGTGAGGCCGAGCAAGTCGGCAATGTCGCTCTGCGTCAGCGGCACGCGGAAGTCGCGGCTCGCCGAGTTCTCGTCCGTCGCGTCGAGCCGGAAGGCGATCTCGAGGATGAGATAGCACACCCGCTCGTAGGCGCTGAACCGGCCGATGGCGCGGATCCGGTCGAGCAGCGTCGCGTTCTCGCGCACGGTCATGGAGAAAAGGAGCGCCGTAAGCCGCGGCGAGTGGGTGAACACTGGCTCCAGCCCGGCCTTTGGAAATGGGCAAAGGACCGTCGCCGTCAGGCACTTGATGTCATGCCGCGACACCACCAACGCGATCTCCGACAGGTCCACGATGTCCCCGGGATAGAACAATCGCAAGATCTGCCGACGTCCATCGTCCAGCAACGAATAAGAGGCGAGCCAACCCGACTTGACGACGTAGAGTTCCGTGACCGAGCCGCCGGAACGGATCACGATCTCGTCCTTGCGATACTCGCGTTCCTCTTTCTCCAGCGCCGCGAGCATCAGCTCGTCGGCCTCCGACAACGCGGCAAACCGACCCAGCTTGGCGACCAAACAGCTATCGGGCACTGTTCATCAATCTTCCTGTTTGTCGAGCCGGACGGCGTCGGCGGGACACGCGCCATTGTGTATGAAGGCAGTCGCACAACAGATGCAACCTGTCACAGGCCACGTCCGCAAGTCCGGCTGGACAATAATGATGCGCTGCGCGATCAGCGAGAAAGGCAAAGCCGAATCATCGGCGTGGGAGGCTATATGGCACGCGCGATCTTTGCAGCCGTGATCGCGACACTGGTTGCGTCAGGTCTGATCTATCTCAACGGCCAGCTGGCCGACCTGCCGCAGTTCCCGCTTCTGGCGCAAATTCAAAGCTTTAATGCCCGTATCGGCATGCCGCAGACGGTCGAGGCGGCCTGGGCCGCCCACGCGTTCCTGGGCGTCGTCGTCTACGGCGTGATCTTCGCGCTGATCCAGCCGGTCCTGCCGGGGAGCGCCTTCCTCGAGGGACTGACGTTCGGGATCCTGACGTGGCTCGCGATGATGGTCGTCTTCGCCCCGCTGACGGGCCACGAGATCTTCCTGCAGGATGCCAACAATCCGGTGCTGGTCGCGATGAGCTTCGCGTTCAACATCGTCTACGGCATCGTCCTCGGCTTCGTCTTCGCCATCGTGGGCGGCCGGGCGGAAGCCGAATAGGCGCCGGTCCGCGGGCGCCGCGCCGTCCCCGGACCGTGCGGCGTCAGCGGATGCCGGGCTTGTAGGGGAAGCTGCCGTCCGCGGAGCCTATGGTGCGGGCGGGAAAGATCTGGTGGAGCTGCGCCGCGCCGACGATCCGGCCGGGACCCTTGAACGTGTCGACCTGGGCGATCACGACGCAGCCCGACGTCGCGTGCTTCTCCACGTCCGACAGCGGCAGCTCGAGCTTGATCGGCTGACCCTTCCAGATGCCGACCGGGCGCATGTCGCGCACCACGTTGTAGTAGTCGAGCTTGCGGCCGCGGTTCTCGCCCGCGCTGACGGGGACGTGGACCCGGTCGTCGAGCACCATCAGCCAGATCGTGGCGCTCTCGGCGTCGATCTCGGCGTCGCCGAGGTCGATCTCCAGCACGCCGTTGTTGAGGGACAGGTCGATGGGGAGGGGGAGGTCGGACGTCGCGACTTCCTGGTCGATCGCGTCCTTGTCGCTGCCGAGCATCGCCGTCTCGCCGTTGATGACGAGCTGGGGCGTGTAGACGTCGCGGTCGCCGCGCGCCACCGAATACGCCATCTGCCGCTTGGTGTTGATCTCGGTCGCCAGCGTGTCGGACCAGCCGAGATAGTCCCACAGCTTCACCGGCAGCGTCATCGCGAGGACGTCGTCACGTCGGGCGTACTGGGCGATCAGCTTGTCCGCCGACGGGCAGGACGAGCAGCCCTGGCTGGTGAAGAGCTCCAGAACGGCCTTGGGTGACTTCTCCTCCGCCCGGGCCGTCAGGGTCGCGATGCCGAGAAGGACGAGAGCCGACACCAATGTCGACAGAAAATAGGTGGCCTGCTTGCGGTAGGGCACACGCTGCATGCGATCGCTCCATGGTCCGTTCCGGGCACACCGAACGTGAGGTCGTCAGAGGCGGACGTTGATTCAGGGGCGCCGCGTCATCCAGACGCCCAACACGCCATGTTTAGACTGCGGCGGCGCTCCTTTCCAATCAACGCAAGGTGACAGAAGAGGTGGAAAGTCGTGATTGGCGGTTATTCTGGGCCCTTCGGGTCCACGATTTCCGGGTTCACGAACGGCCCGCCGGGTTCGCGCTCGTGGGCCAGCGCCCACCGCACGGTCGGAAAAGCTATGTCTTCATAAGGAATTTCGTCCGGCTCGAAGAGCGCGACCGCCTGGCTCTCCGGCCCGGGGGCAAAGACGGGCGCGTCGAGGTGCGCCCGGTAGATGAGCTGGACCTGCGACAATCTGCGGATGGTGTAGATCGCCAGCAGCGAGTCGATGACGATCGGCGCGGTCGCCTCCTCGAAGGCCTCCCGCAGCGCGCCCTCGACGGGCGACTCGCCATTCTCGAGGTACCCCGCGGGGAGCGTCCAGCGCCCGCGCGCCGGCTCGATGTTGCGTTTGCAGAGGAGGATGCGCGTGCCGTAGCGCACCACGGCGCCGGCGACGATCTTCGGGTTCTGGTAGGCGATGAAGCCGCAGGTGTCGCACACGTCGCGGACGACCGTGTCCCCGTCGGGAACACGGCGGGAGAAGGACGGCGTCACGACCCCGCCGCCTCGCCGTGTTCGCTGATGAGGCGTGTCATCATGTTGCCGAAGGAGCCGGAGAGCGCCTCCTCGGTGAGCGGGCCCACGTGCTTGGCGCGGACCCGGCCCTCGGGGCCGATCAGGAAGCTTTCCGGAACGCCGGTGAGGCCCCACTCGATGGCGCCGCGCCCGTCCGGGTCGACGCCGACCGCGTCGTAGGGATCGCCGAGCTCGGCGAGGAAGCGCTTCGCGTCCTCCGGCTTGTCCTTGTAGTCGATCCCGACCACCGTCAGGCCCGGCGTCCTGGCGAGCTCCACCAGCAGCGGATGCTCGATCCGGCATGGCCCGCACCACGACGCGAAGATGTTCACCAGCGTCACCTTGCCCTTGAAGGTGGCCGGGTCGACGCCGGCCGCGTCCGGGAGTAGGGCGGCGAACGTCGTCGCCGGCGCGTCGCGGCCGATCAGTGCCGAGGGGATGACCGAGCGGTCCTCCCCGTCACCGACGCGCAGCGCGAAGACGGCCGCGAGCCCGGCGAATACCAGCAGGGGGACGGCGAGGAGGAGGCGGCTAGCGCGCACGGCCGATCCTCTCGGCCGAGCGCTCGGCACGCGCGAGGTCGCGCTTCGCCGCGATCCGGCTCAGCACCGCCCACAGGACGAGGCCGAGGATGGCGCTGAAGACGATGGCGTAGGCGGATATCACGTACGGGGCGTACTGGCCCATCAACCGGCACTCCGGGCGGTGCGAAGCCGCAGCGAGCGGGCGCGGCGGCGGATCAGCTCCGTGCGCATCGCCGCGAGATGCAGCGTCATGAAGAGGAGGGTGAAGGCGAGCGCCATCACCAGCAGCGGCGTCAGCATCGAGGCCGGCATCGCCGGACCGTCGAGCCGGATGACGCTGGCGCCCTGGTGGAGCGTGTTCCACCAGTCGACCGAGAACTTGATGATCGGGATGTTCACGAAGCCGATCAGCGTGGCGATGGCGGTGATCCGCGCGGCGCGCACCGGCTCGTCGATCGCCCGCACCAGGGCGATGAGGCCGAGGTACATGAAGAAGAGGATGAGCATCGAGGTGAGGCGGGCGTCCCACACCCACCAGGCGCCCCACATGGGCTTGCCCCAGATGGCGCCCGTCGCCAGCGTCGCGACGGTGAAGACTGCGCCGATCGGCGCCGCGCAGCGCGCCGCGACGTCGGCCAGCGGGTGGCGCCACACGAGGGTGCCCAGCGAGGCGGAGCACATCACGAGGTAGGCCATCAGCGAGATGTAGGCGGACGGCGCGTGGATATACATGATCCGCACCGTCGAGCCCTGCTGGTAGTCCTCCGGCGAGGCCCAGAGCGCTAGGTACAGGCCGACGGCCAGCGCCAGCACCGTCGCCACGCCGAGGATCGGCACCGCGCGGTCGGCGATCCCGGCGAAACGGCCGGGGTTGATGATCGACGGCCGCTTCGCAGCCCCTTCACTTACGACGGACATGACCACTCCTGTGGCGCTGATCGTAATTCGTCCAACTCGGCTTTCAAAGTCCGTCCGAAAGCATCGCATGCGCCAGTCCGCCGCGGACGGCCGCGACCGCGTTTCGCCGCGGCGGGCCGGGCCGGCGCGCGGTCAGTCGGCCTCGCGCAGCGCCGCCGCCGCGGCGATGGGGCCGAGCACCGCGAAGAGGAGCGTCGTCGCGCCGAGGAGCGCGAAGGGCGGGCCCACGGCCCGGCCCGCCGCCGCGGCCTCCACGGCGCCGACGCCGAAGATCACCACCGGGATCGACAGCGGCAGCACCAGCACGGCGATCAGCACCCCGGCGCGCCGCAGCGTCACGGCGAGCGCCGCGCCGACGGCTCCGATCAGCGCCAGCGCCGGCGTGCCGAGGACGAGGCTCGCGAGCGTCACAGCCAGCAGGCCCGGAGGAAGGTTGAGGAGGATGCCCGCGAGCGGCGTCGCGGCGATGAGGGGGAGGGCGGCCGCCGTCCAGTGCGCCGCCGCCTTGGCGAGGACCACCAGGACGAGCGGCGTGTCGGCGAGGCGGAGCTGGTCGAGCGTCCCGTCCTCGTGGTCGGCCTGGAACAGCCGCTCGAGGCCCAGGAGCAGCGCCAGCAGCATCGCGATCCACAGGAGCGCCGGGCCGATGCGCGCCAGCAGAGGAAGGTCCGGCCCCAGCGCGAACGGCGCGACCGCCGTCACCGCCAGATAGAAGATGACCCCGACGCCGCCGCCGCCGCCCGCGCTCCACGCGAGGCGCACGTCGCGCATGTAGAGCGCGAGCAGCCTCATTCCGCCTCCGCCACGGCCGGGGCGGCGTCTTCGGACGGCGCGGCGGCCGAGGTGAGGTCGAGTGTCACGGTGTCGATACCGAGCGGCTCGTGCGTCGCGGCGAGGATCATGCCGCCGCCGGCGACGTGCTCGGCCATCAGCGCGGCAAACGCCGCGCGCGATGCGGCGTCGAGCCCGGCGGTCGGCTCGTCGAGCAGCCAGACCGGCCGGCGCACCGCCACGAGCCGCGCGAGCGCCAGGCGGCGCCGTTGCCCCTGGCTGAAGAGCTGCGCGGGCGTGTCGATCAGCGTCAGCAGACCGACGCGGTCGAGCGCGCTCTCTATCGAGGCATCGATATCCACAGCACCGGCGGCTTCGGCCGCGTTGCCGGACCAGTCGCCGATGTCCGGGGCGTCGAGCGTGCGGATCCAGAATCGCACGTTCTGGTCGGCGGTTAGCGGCAGCTTGATCGCATTCTGGTGTGCGACGAGATGCATCGCCCGGAACGGCGGGCCGTCGACGCCGGACAGCCGGATGGTGCCGGAACGCGGGCGAATCAGCCCGGCGACGGTGCGCAGCAGGGTCGACTTGCCGGCGCCGTTCGCGCCGACCACCGCCATCGCCTGGCATCCGGCGACGCGGAGGCTTATGTCCTTGAGAACCCGCCGACCGCCCCGTTCGACGTCGAGTCCGTCAACTTCTAGAGACAGCATGGCGCGCTAATTGTATCGAGTGGGCCGCTGCCGCTTGATCATGGCGTCGATTGGGCGTTTGTAGCGGCAAGTTGCAAATCGTTCCAATGAAGGGGGCCGCCGTGACCCGCTCGCTCGACAGCTTCAAATGCCGAACAGAACTCCAGGTCGATGGCAAGACCTACACCATCTTCGACCTCAAGGCCGCCGAGCGCAACGGACTTTCCGGAGTCTCCCGCCTGCCGATGTCGCTGAAGGTCCTCCTCGAGAACCTGCTGCGCTACGAGGACGGCAACACCGTCACCGCCGACGACATTAAAGCCATTGCAAAGTGGGTCGAGGACAAGAAGTCCGACCGCGAAATCGCCTACCGCCCGGCCCGCGTGCTGATGCAGGACTTCACCGGCGTTCCCGCCGTCGTCGACCTCGCCGCGATGCGCGACGCGACCGAGAGCCTCGGCGCCGACCCGAAGAAGATCAACCCGCTCGTCGAGGTCGACCTCGTCATCGACCACTCGGTCATGGTGGACCACTTCGGCACCCCCTCGGCCTTCAAGCAGAACGTGGAACTCGAGTACGCGCGCAACGGCGAGCGTTACCAGTTCCTGCGCTGGGGCCAGTCCGCCTTCAACAACTTCCGCGTCGTCCCGCCGGGAACCGGCATCTGCCACCAGGTGAACCTCGAGTACCTCGCCCAGACCGTCTGGACGCGTGAGGTCGACGGCGAGCTGCAGGCCTTCCCGGACACCCTCGTCGGCACCGACTCGCACACCACCATGGTGAACGGCCTCGCCGTCCTCGGCTGGGGCGTCGGCGGCATCGAGGCGGAGGCGGCCATGCTCGGCCAGCCGATCTCGATGCTGATCCCCGAGGTCATCGGCTTCAAGCTGCACGGCAAGCTGCCCGAAGGCACCACCGCGACCGACCTCGTGCTGACCGTCACGCAGATGCTGCGCAAGAAGGGCGTCGTCGGCAAGTTCGTCGAGTTCTACGGCGCCGGCCTCTCGGCCCTGTCGCTCGAGGACTGCGCGACCATCGCCAACATGGCCCCCGAGTACGGCGCGACCTGCGGCTTCTTCCCGGTCGACGACGACACGATCCGCTACCTCACCTCGACCGGCCGCGAGCAGCACCGCATCAACCTCGTCAAGGAGTACTCCAAGCTCCAGGGCATGTACCGCACCGACGAGACCGAGGACCCCGTCTTCACCGACACGCTGGAGCTCGACCTCTCCACGGTCGTCCCCTCGCTCGCCGGCCCGAAGCGCCCGCAGGACCGCGTCGCGCTGACCGACGCCGCGTCCGCCTTCAAGGATGCCGTCGTCGGCATCAAGGGCGGCGCCAAGTCCAAGGCGCCGGAGACGGCGGCCGCGGGCGGCGACGCGCGCTACATGGCCGAGGGCGCCCAGGCCGACCAGTCCGCCTACCCGGGCCACGTGGTCGAGGGCGAGGAGTACACGCTGTCGGACGGTGACGTCGTCATCGCCGCCATCACGTCGTGCACCAACACCTCCAACCCGTCGGTGCTGATCGCCGCCGGCCTCGTCGCCAAGAAGGCGCACGAGAAGGGGCTGAAGGTGAAGCCGTGGGTGAAGACCTCGCTGGCGCCCGGTTCCCAGGTCGTCACCGACTATCTCGCCAAGGTGGGCCTGCAGGAGCACCTCGACGCGATGGGCTTCGACCTCGTCGGCTACGGCTGCACGACCTGCATCGGCAACTCCGGCCCGCTGCCGGAGAAGATCTCCAAGACCATCAACGAGAACGACCTCGTCGCGTGCTCGGTGCTCTCCGGCAACCGCAACTTCGAGGGTCGCGTGAACCCCGACGTGCGCGCCAACTATCTCGCCTCGCCGCCGCTGGTGGTCGCCTATGCGCTCCTCGGCACGATGACGAAGAACATCACCACCGAGTCGCTCGGCAAGGACAAGGACGGCAACGACGTCTTCCTGAAGGACATCTGGCCGACCTCCCAGGAGGTCGCGGAGATGGTCCGCACCGCGATCACCCGCGAGATGTTCGACACCCGCTACGCCGACGTCTTCAAGGGCGACGAGAACTGGCAGGCCGTGAAGGTCTCCGGCGGCCTCACCTACGACTGGCCGCTGTCCTCCACCTACGTGCGCAACCCGCCCTACTTCGAGGGCATGGGCATGGAGCCGGAGCCGATCGAGGACATCGAGGACGCCCGCATCCTGGCGCTCTTCCAGGACTCGATCACGACCGACCACATCTCCCCGGCCGGCTCGATCAAGCCGTCCTCGCCCGCCGGCACCTACCTCAGCGAGCACCAGGTCGGCGTGAAGGACTTCAACTCCTACGGTGCCCGCCGCGGCAACCACGAGGTCATGATGCGTGGCACGTTCGCCAATATCCGCATCAAGAACCAGATGGTGAAGGGCGTCGAAGGCGGCGTGACCTACCACCAGCCGGACGGCGCCGAGATGCCGATCTACGACGCGGCGATGAAGTACCAGGACGAGGGCGTCGACCTCGTGGTCTTCGCCGGCAAGGAGTACGGCACGGGCTCCTCGCGCGACTGGGCCGCGAAGGGCACCCGTCTCCTCGGCGTGAAGGCGGTCATCGCCGAGTCGTTCGAGCGCATCCACCGCTCGAACCTCGTCGGCATGGGTGTGCTGCCGCTGGTCTTCACCGGCGGTGACACCTGGGAGTCGCTCGGCATCACCGGCAAGGAGCAGGTCTCCATCCCCGGCCTCGCCGACCTGAAGCCGCGCCAGACGATCACCGCCACCGTCACCTACGAGGACGGGTCGACGAAGGACATCGAGCTCCTCGTGCGCATCGATACCGCCGACGAGCTCGCCTACTACAACAACGGCGGCATCCTGCACTACGTGCTGCGCGGCCTCGCCAAGGACAGCGCCGCGGCGGCGTAAGCCTCGCGGAAGGGGCGGCCCTCGGCCGCTCCGCCTCACAGCGCGAATGCCGCTCCCCCGGGGCGGCGAAAAGGGGCCTCAGGGCCCCTTTTGTCTGTCCGCTCGTATGTCCGCCGGTGCGCCGGTGGTGTCTAATGATCCTCCCAGAACAGATAACGGGAGGATCACTCATGGCCGTCACCGACGCCCCCAGCGACCAGACTTTCGTCCACACCCACCTCGCCGACACCGCCTTCAAGGAAGGGCTGCGCCCGTACGCATCCTACCGCGACCTCGGCATGGCGCGGGGATCGGCCGGACGGGCGACCGCGCACGTCATCCGCTTCCACCCGCCCTGCACGGACGAGGTGCGCGTCTGGCACACCCACGACGTCGAATTCCAGATGGTCTACGTGCTGAAGGGCTGGGTCGTCGCGGAGATGGAGGGCCACGAGCCGGTCAAGATGGTGGCGGGCTCCGCCTGGATGCAGCCGCCGAAGATCCGCCACCGCCTGGTGGACTACTCGGACGACTGCGAGGTGCTGGAGGTGGTCCTGCCCGCCGACTTCGAGACCGAGCTCGTCTGACGGCCGGTGCCACGAGCCGCATCGCGGCCCAAATCACGCAAGATGCGCGGCCCGCGTCACGCAAGCCGGACCGCAACGCGTCCCGCGTTACGCAGGGCGGACCGGACGTCGCCCCAATGACGCAAGACGCCCGGCGCCGCAGGGCGGCTCCGGGCGTTAGTTGCGGCATGGCGCGGCGGCGGCTGCGCCGCCCGCGGCGTCGTCGCCGGGGATCAGAAGGTGGTCTCGACCACGTCGCTCTTCGCCGCGTCCTGCACGTTGCGGCCGAGCAGCGCGGCGGTCATGTAGTGCAGGAACTCGCCGGTGCCTGCCTTCCAGATCTGCGCCGGGCCGAGGTCGAAGCGCAGCAGCGTGAGGTCGGGATCCTCGCGGCCCTTGTCGAACCACGCCCCCACCGCGGGCGACCAGAACCTGTCGATCACCGCCGGGTCGTTATCGATGCTGAGCGTGCCGTGGATGCAGGCGAAGAGGTCGTGCCCCTTGGCCGAGAAGTTGATCACGCCCGCATGCGTCGCCGACAGCGACTGGACGAGGCGGTTCTGCCGGTTGGTGTAGAAGTAGATGCGGTTCGGCAGGTCGTCGTCGAACTGCGCCGTCATCGGCTGGCTGTGCGTCTCGTCGACGCCGTTGAGGCCGAGCATGACGAAGCGGCTGTGGTCCAGCGTCTCCCAGAACTTGTCCTTCAGGGTCTGTGCGTCGGTCATATCCGTGTCTCCTGATGTTGCAGGGGAAACGGCGGACCGGGGGACAGGGTTGCGTCGGCGCGCTGTCGCGGCGGCATGATGGCCGGGGACGCGGCGGAAACGCTGGGCTTACGCCTCAGAAATTGTTGTTGAGGAGGGCGGCGATGAGCAGCAGGCCGATGGCGACGCCGATCCAGCGCCCGATCCCGCCCTGCGACTCGCTCGGCTCCTGCAGGCGCGGGCGGCGCGCGGGGACGGAGTATACGTCCGTCTCGAGGCGCCGCGCGCCCGGTGTCGCGGTGTGGCTGGCGGTCGGCTCCGCGACCTCCGCCTCGTCCTGCGTGGGAGCCGCGTCGACGAAGCCGCCGGTGGCGTCGGTGGCGGCGGTGGTCGGCTCCAGCGTCTTCACCTCGTAGGCGACGGGTCTGGAGGGGATGCGCTCCGGCTCGGCCACGGGCTCGACCTCCGGTGTCTTCGGCTCGTCGACCGTGTCGCCGTCGAGCAGGGTCTGCAGTCGGGAGAAGAACTCCGCCGTCAGCGTGCGTGCCGTGGTCTCGAGGCGCAGCACCTCGACGCTGGCGAGCGGACCCTCGAGCTCGAGGGTCACGTGATAGGCGAGGTTGGTGGCGTCCTCGTCGATCGCGGCGAGCGCGACGTGGGCGCTGCCGGCCGCGGTGCCGTTGGCGCTGTCGGCCTGGCCGCGCAGGGAGTAGCCCGACGGCGGATCCTGGTTATAAAGCTGCACAACTCCACTGAGGGTCGGCCGGAAGGGGCCGACCTTCAAGGTCGCGGAAAGGTCGAAGGTGTTGCTGTCGACTTTATTGAGGGTCTGGATCCCGGGGATCGCCTGGCGCAGAACGACCGGATCGTGGAGTGCATCGTAGACGCGCCACTGACTGGCACCGATGACCCTTTCACCCGAAAATTCCACGCGTGCGCTCCACCCGGCATCGTCGTGCGCAATCAATAAAGGACGGCCCCAATGGCGTCAAAAGCTTCGAGCCCGGTTCCGACTGCTTGCCCGATCTGTCTGGGTACGTCGTTAACGCTGGGACCGAACGGGCGGCTGTCGCCGAACGGCACGATGCCGCGGTGCGCCGGCTGCGGCGCCCTGGAGCGGCACCGCGCCTTCCGCACCGTGTTCGACGCCATCGTCCCGGTGCTGGCCGGGTCGCGGGTCCTTCAGTTCAGCCCGGACACCTGCGCCCCGCGCGAGCCGTTCGCCCACTTTGAGATCTCGGAATTCAACGGTCCGAACCACCTCGACATGGCCGACATCGCGAGGCCGGCCGCGAGCTACGACCTCGTCATCGCCAACCATGTGCTGGAGCATGTGGAGGACGACATGGCCGCGCTCGGCGAGCTCGGCCGCATCACGGCGGACGAGGGCGTGGTCTTCCTCTCCGTGCCCGATCTCCTGCGCGTCGCGCGCACCAAGGAGTACGGCTACGCGCGGGAGGACAAGTACGGCCACTGGCGCCTCTACGGGCCCGACATCGTCGAGCGCTGGCGCCGCGCGGTGCCGGACTGGCTGGGCCTCGGCGTGGTCGCGCGGGACCCGATCACCGACGAGCCGGACCGCGCGACGCTCCTCTCCCGCAGCCCGGAGCGCATCGCGGCCCTGGCGGGCGCCCTCACGGACGCCGGCCTGGAGCCGTTCGACGCCTTCGCCCCCGCCCGCGTCCACTGAGGCGGGCGCGCAGGGGAGGCGCCCCGGAAGCGTGCCGCGAGGCCCGACCGGCGGACCGGCCGGGCGGCGGGGCGGTCAGCTCTTCGGCGCGGCCGGGCTGAACTTCGGGATCGCCATCTCCGACGCGGGCTGCGCCTCGATGCCGGGCCAGTTGTGCTCGGACTTCTCGAGGTTGCCGCCGATGTCCTCCTCCCAGAAGGTGACGACGTTGGGGGTGATGTTCAGGTAGAGCTTCCCGTCGACGATCCGCCACAGGTCGGGATTGCCGGGCACCTTGCCGCCCTGGGCGACGCCGTAGGCGCAGTGGCCGTCGTACTGCGGCGCGTACTTCGCCGGATCCTCCTGGAACCTTGCGAGGTTGTCTGCGTTCGCGAAGGCAAAGGTGGAGCCGTTGTACTCGGCGGTGAAGGCCTTCGACCCCGGCACTGCGGCCGGCTGCGGGGACCCTACGGGGGCCTGTTTCAGGTCGAAGTAGGCGACGACGTCGTAGCCCGAATTCGCGAACCCGGTCGCGTTGACGTACTGCTCGCCCGCGAAGGCGGGGACCGTCAGGAAGGCTGCGAGGGCAGCCAGGGCATAACGCATCATGGATCTCTCCTCTGAGGTTGCCGCCAGCCGCCTTTCTCCCGTTCTTCGTTGTTCGGGCGGCCGCGCGCCACTCGACATAGGCAACGCTCTTTCGCGCCGCTGTTGCCTCGCGCGAATCCAACGAACATTTGATAGCCACGTGCGTTATAGATTTTCGTTCCAGGAAGGTGCCACGACAGGACGGGCATCTTCCCACCGACCAAGAGGATGGGGACCATCATGCTTCAATCGTTAGCGGATTGGCTCGGGCGCCTGACGCACGCCGACACAGCGGAAGAGGGCTTCTCCGTCGCCGACCCGCGCCTGTCGGTGGCGGCGATCCTCGTCCACATCATCGCCATCGACGGCATCGTCACCGACGAGGAGAAGACGCGCCTCAGCGAGGTGCTGCGCTCGCACTACGAGCTGTCCGAGGCCGAGACCAGTGACCTCATCGAGGAGGCCACGCGCCGCGACGACGAGGCGGTCGACCTCTACAGCTTCACCTCGATCCTGAAGCGCGAGCTCGACGAGGAAGGCCGGCGACAGGTTGTGATGATGATGTGGGAAATGGTGTACGCCGACGGGGTTGTTTCCGAGTTCGAAGATAACATTGTCTGGCGTGTGGCCGAGCTGATCGGAGTCTCCTCGCGTGACCGGGTGACGTTGCGCAAGGAGATCGAGGAGAAGCAGCAAAAAGGCCAGTAGCGTCGGCAATATAGGTCTGGTAGCATCAAGCCATGGCGTCTGAACATTCGCACGACACGGACCAGTCTCGACCCATGGCCGCTCCGCCGGCCGAACGCCCCATCCTCACCGTTCTGCACCAGGCGCACTCGACGCCGGGACGCGTCGGCCAGGCGCTCGTCGCCCGAGGATACAAGCTCGACATCCGCCGCCCGGCCCTGGGCGACCAGCTTCCGGAGACGACCGAGGAGCACGCCGGCGTGCTCATCTTCGGCGGCCCGATGAGCGCCAACGACACCGACGCGTTCGTCAAGAAAGAGATCGACTTCATCAACGTGCCGCTGCGCGAGGGGACGCCCTTCCTGGGCATCTGCCTCGGCGGCCAGATGCTCGCCAAGACGATCGGCGGCACCGTCGGCCCCCACCCGGAAGGGCAGGTGGAGATCGGCTACTACGACATCACGCCCACGGCCTCCGGCGAGGCGCTGATGGAGTGGCCGAGGAAGGTCTACCAGTGGCATCGCGAGGGCTTCAAGACCCCGCGCGGCACCGACCTCCTCGCCTCCGGCCACCACTACGAGGAGCAGGCCTTCCGCGTCGGCAGGAACGCCTACGGCATCCAGTTCCACCCCGAGCTCACGCTCGCGATGATGCACCGCTGGACGACGCGCGCGGCCGAGCGGATGAAGCTCCCCGGCGCCCGGCAGCGCGGCGACCACTTCGCCGGGCGTGCCGTCTACGACGGTCCCGTCCGCGCATGGCTCCACAACTTCCTCGACCTCTGGCTCGCCAGCGGCTCGGCAAGGGCTACCCAGTCCACGGTCCGCGATACCGAGGCGTCCGATGCGCCTCCGGGAACGGAGACCAATCCGCGCCGCTGCGCCATCGCCTGACGCCGCACGAGGCGCTGGCCGTCCCGCGCGGGCCGGCCGCCCCATTCATCGCCGCAACCGCTCCGGCCCCGGTTTTCCGGGGCCTTTCCGTTTGTGCGGCCGGCCGATCCCCCGATCGCGCTCTCTCCAGCGGCGCCGGTCCGGCTGCCGGACCGGCAAAAGAAAAGGCGGCCGCGTCGTACGCGGCCGCCTCGGTGCGGTTGAAGCTCTTGCGCCGCTCAGCCTCCGCGAGGCGCGGCGCGGGGCTTACTTGACGGCGGCGACGATCTTCTGCGCGGCGTCGTCGAGGTCGTCGGCGGAGGTGATGGCGAGGCCCGAGCCGTCCAGCAGCGCCTTGCCCTGCGCGACGTTGGTGCCCTCGAGGCGCACCACCAGCGGCACCTTCAGGCCGACTTCCTTCACCGCGGCGATCACGCCCTCGGCGATGACGTCGCAGCGCATGATGCCGCCGAAGATGTTGACCAGGATGCCCTTCACGTTCGGGTCGGCGGTGATGATCTTGAACGCCGCCGTCACCTTCTCCTTCGAGGCGCCGCCGCCGACGTCGAGGAAGTTGGCGGGCTCTTCGCCGTAGAGCTTGATGATGTCCATCGTCGCCATGGCGAGGCCGGCGCCGTTGACCATGCAGCCGATGGTGCCGTCGAGCGCGACGTAGGCGAGGTCGTACTTGGACGCCTCGATCTCCTTGGCGTCCTCCTCGGTGAGGTCGCGGAGCTCGGCCACCTCGGGGTGACGGAACATCGCGTTGCCGTCGAACGAGACCTTCGCGTCGAGAACGCGGATGTGGCCGTTCTCCATCACGATGAGCGGGTTGATCTCGAGGAGGCTCATGTCCTTCTCGGTGAATGCCTTGTAGAGCTGGCGGGCGAGGGTCGCCATCTCACCCTTGGCCGGCTCCTCGAGCGCGAGGGCCTGCTGGATCTTGGCGACGTCCGTGTCCGTCACGCCCGCGACCGGGTCGATGTTCACGGTGACGATCTTGTCCGGCGTCTCCTCGGCGACGGCCTCGATGTCCATGCCGCCCTCGGTCGACACCACGAAGGCGACGCCGCCGGCCGAACGGTCGACCAGGATGGAGAGGTAGAGCTCGCGGGCGATGTCGGCGCCGTCCTCGATGTAGAGGCGGTTCACCTGCTTGCCGGCGGGGCCGGTCTGCTTCGTGACCAGCGTGTTGCCGAGCATCTCCTTGGCGTTGGCGACCACCTCGTCGATCGACTTGGCGAGGCGCACGCCGCCCTTGGAGTCGGGGCCGAGCTCCTTGAACTTGCCCTTGCCGCGGCCACCGGCGTGGATCTGGCTCTTCACCACGTAGAGGGGTCCAGGGAGCTTCGCGGCAGCGGCGGCAGCCTCGTCGGCGCTGGTGATCGCGACACCTTCGGCGACCGGAGCGCCATAGGTCTTCAACAGCTGTTTGGCCTGATATTCGTGAATGTTCATGAGATCCTCGGGTCGCGTCGACGTCGATGGCGCTGCTTCGCTGTCGCCCCTGATACCAGACTTTCGGTCGTCGTCCACGCTCAAGGGGCGAATGGAGCGGCCAAGCACATGTCGATGTGCTCGCATTCCGCCTCGAGCGCAACATTCCACTTCACGGAAGTGCCCGTGACGGTGAAGCCGAGCTTCTCCAGAACGCGGCAGGAGGCAACGTTTCCCGCAAGGTAGCCGGACTGGAGCCGGCCGAGGCCGAGAGTGCCGAAGGCATGGGCGACGACCGCCGCGGCCGCCTCGGTCGCGTAGCCCCGGCCCCAGAAGGGCGGGCCGAACCAGTAGCCGAGGAGCCCCCCGTCCGCCCCCACCGGGGAGATGCCGACGATGCCGGCGAGGGGGCCGCCCGCCGCCTCGCGCACGGCGAAGCACGCGTGGGCGGGGGCGATGTCGCCGAGGAAGACGTCCGCATCGGCGGCGGTGTAGGGATGCGGCACGCGCACCAGCCAGCGGCTCACCGAAAGGTCGCCCGCATAGCTAATGACCGCGGCCTTGTCGGTCAGGCGGGGGGCGTCGAGGACGAGCCGCGCGGTGCGGATCTCGGGTACCGGCGACCAGTCCATCGGGGCGTGCCTTCGGTCGGAAACGGGGAGGGCGCTCGCCGGATCATAGCGCCGGAGAGCGCGGAGGAAATGCGTCGGCGCTCAGGCGCCCGCGTCCGTCGCGTCGCACTGGGCGGTCGCGGCGTTGATGGCCGCGTGGGAGCCGGCGAGCGGAACGTCCACCACACGCCCGTCGGCGGCGTTGCCGATGACCGACGCCTTCAGCGTCATTCCCTTGCGCAGGCGCTCCATCAACTCGTCCTGCCGCGTCACCTTGGTGACCGGGAACCAGGCCTTGTCGTGGTCGGAGAACTCAAGCGAGGCGATGCGCGTCATCACGTGCCCGTCGACGTCGAACTGCAGGCCGCCGATGATGCGGGGCTCGGCATAGGAGACGCCGGTCACGTGGATCGCGAGGGTCTGGGCCGAGTCGCACGTCACGACCAGCTTGATCGTCTCGGGCGGCGGCGGCGGCGGCGGCGTTTCGGGGAAGGCGGTCGACCGCTGCCCGTCGTCCACGGTGTGGACACTGAGGTCCGGCCATTCGTTTTCACCCGGTACGCGGATGTAGGCCGCCGGCGTATCGTCGGTCTCCGCCGTGGCGTTCCAGGTGTCGGCCGCGCGGGCCGGGAGGGATGTCGAAGCGGTCGCGATCACCAGGACCGCGGCTGCCGTACGCAACGCTGTGTACATGGATCCTATCCATCAACTCGATGTCGTCACCGAGCGCGGACCCGTCTCCCGACCGGGACCCGTTTCACGCATGTCCCGCCCGGAGGTGCCGCGATCGTCCATGGTCGGATCGCGGCGCCCGGCCGCCCGTCACTCGGTCGCTCATGTCCGCCCGGCGCCTCGGAGGCCGCCGTGCGAACCGCGATAGGTGGACCAAGGTGCGGCCCAATTGCAACACTCCGGCGTGCACGGCAGGGCTCACGAAACGGTGCCGGCGCCTCGCAGGCCCGGCGACGTCCGGAATATCACTTTGATATCAATGGGAGGCCGCGCGATGGGCTGCGCCGACTTGTCCGAGGCGGTGCGCCGTCGGATGCGGGGAAATCAACAGCCGTCGATGACCTTGTTGATCGCGTCGCCGGACCCCTTCAGCGACACCGTGAAGGCGTCGCCCTCGCGAAGGGGCGGGTCGAAGTCGTACGTCACCGTGCTGCCGCGCTTGAGCGCGGTGAGCACCTCGTCCTCGGTGGAGACGACGGCGGTTGCACGCCAGGCGGCATCGCGCTCGCTGAACACCAGCAGCGCGTCGCGGACGTAGGTGTCGTCGTCGACGGTGAACCGGATCTTCTGCGATCCCGTGGGCTCGCTCATCGCGTAGAGGGCCGGGCTCAGGATCACGTTGGATCCCGAGGTGCACGACACGGTGAACCCGACGGCGTCCGTGTCGGGCACGCCCCAGAACGCGACGTTGCCCGACGGCGCCTCCTGGACGAACCAGCGAGGCTCGTTTGCGGCGCTCGTCACAACGAGCGCCGCGCCAAAAGCCGCTGTCAGGACCGATCGACTACGCCAGCGACGTGTCGATCGACTTGCAGGCATCGAGCAGGCCCTTCACGGCGTCCACCGACTTGTCGAACTGGGCCTTCTCCTCGCCCTGCAGCTCGATCTCGACGATGCGCTCCACACCGCCGGCACCGATCACCACCGGCACGCCGACGTAGAGGTCGTCGACGCCGAACTGGCCCGACAGGTGCGCCGCGCACGGCAGCACGCGCTTCTTGTCCTTCAGGTAGGACTCGGCCATCTGGATCGCCGCCGCGGCCGGGGCGTAGAAGGCGGAGCCCGTCTTCAGCAGGCCGACGATCTCCGCGCCGCCGTCTCGGGTGCGCTGGACGATGGAGTCGAGCTTCTCCTGCGTGGTCCAGCCGAGCTTCACCAGGTCCGGGAGGGGAACGCCGGCGACGGTGGAGTAGCGGGTCAGCGGAACCATCGTGTCGCCGTGGCCGCCGAGCACGAACGCCGTCACGTCCTCGACGGAGACGTCGAATTCCATGGCGAGGAAGGTGCGGAAGCGGGCCGAGTCGAGCACGCCGGCCATGCCGACGACCTTGTTCTCCGGCAGGCCCGAGAACTTCTGCAGCGCCCAGACCATCGCGTCGAGCGGGTTGGTGATGCAGATCACGAAGGCGTCCGGGCAGTTCTCCTTGATGCCCTGGCCGACCGAGCTCATGACCTTGAGGTTGATGCCGAGAAGGTCGTCGCGGCTCATGCCGGGCTTGCGCGGCACGCCGGCCGTCACGATGACGACGTCGGCGCCGGCGATGGCGCTGTAGTCGTTGGCGCCGGAGAGCCGGGAGTCGAAGCCGTCGATGGGCGAGGACTGGTAGAGGTCCAGCGCCTTGCCCTGCGGGGTGCCTTCGGCGATGTCGAACAGGACGACGTCACCCAGCTCCTTGAGGCCCGCGAGGTGTGCGAGCGTGCCGCCGATCTGGCCAGAGCCGATGAGAGCGATTTTCGAGCGTGCCATGTGCATTTCCGAGGGAATTGTACGGTATCGCCGAGGGGCTAGCGCGTTCCCCCATCCCCCGCAAGCAAGTTTAAGCGGCATCGGGATGGAGCGGGGGGCCGGGGAGGGCCCCGAAACCGGCCGCATCTGCACGCCCACGTAGTTCGATGGCATGCAATGCAACCGCTGCGGGCCGGGCCGGCGGAGCGGCGCGCGTCACCGTGCGGCGGGCGGGGGGTCAGGTGAGGGGAGTCGATTCGAGGTCAGACAGGTAGCTCGCCGAGCGCATCTCGTGGAGGCGCGAGGCGGTGCGGGCGAAGGCGAAGCCCTCGTAGCGGCCACCGTCCTCGCCGGCGTCGAACAGCGCGTCCGGCTCGGCAGCCGCCGTGACGATCAGCCGGACCTTCTGGTCGTAGAGGACGTCGACGAGGTTGATGAAGCGCCGCGAGGTCTCCCGCCGCGCCGGCGACAGCACCGGGACATCCTCCAGAAAGATGGTGTGGAAGCGCTTGGCGAGGGCGATGTAGTCGTTGGCGCTGCGGGGCGCCTCGACGAGCTCGGCGAAGGTGAAGCGCGCCATGCCGCCGGCCGCCCGCGGCACCGCCAGCGAGCGCGAGGCGACCTTGACGGTGGCCGGCTCGGCGGTGCGCTCGCCGAGGAGCGTCTGCCACAGCCGCTCGAAGCCCTCGTCGCCCGGGCCGAACCAGACCCGGAAGTCCTTCAGCCGGTCGAGCCGGTAGTCGACGTCTGCGTCGAGGCGGACGACGTCGACGTACTCGCGCAGGAGGTGGATGAAGGGGACGAAGAGCTGGCGGTTGAGGCCGTCTCTATAAAGGTCGTTCGGCGCCACGTTGGAGGTCGCGACCAGAGTGACCCCGCGCGCGAAGAGCTGGCGGAAGAGGCGGGCGAGGATCATCGCGTCGGCGATGTCGGTCACGGCGAACTCGTCGAAGGCGAGGACGCGCGCCTCCTCGGCCATGTCGTCGGCCGCTTTCTGGACCGCGTCGTCGGCCTTCTCCTTGCGCAGGGCGGCGATCCTTCCGTGCGCCTCCGCCATGAAGTCGTTGAAGTGCATGCGGCGCTTCTTCTCGACGTCGATGGTGTCGAAGAAGAGGTCCATCAGCATCGTCTTGCCGCGCCCCACCTCGCCCCAGACATAGAGTCCCTTCACCGCGCGCGGTGTGCGGCCGAGCCGGCGCCGGAAGAAACCGCCGACGCCGCCCTCCTGGGCCGAGAGGTCGCTCGCCACGTCGTCGAGGGCCGCGGCCACGGCGAGCTGCGCGGGGTCGTGCTGCACCTCGCCTTCGGCGACGAGAGCCTCGTAGCGTTGGGTCACGCGGTTGGTCATCAGGATATGTCGTCCGCAGTTAATTAAGGAGGCGCTGTCTGGTGGGTGGATCCGTCTTGCCAGAAAGTGCGGTACGCCAAAAGCCTTGCCCCGCGGCGGGGGAGTGGTACCGGTCGTGCCCGGTTCAACTGGGAGGACGGCGTGGCCGAATACGAAACGATCCTGACCGAGACCGACGGCGCCGTGGGCATCGTCACCCTCAACCGCCCGAAGGCGCTCAACGCCCTCAGCGCGCAGCTGGTCGACGAGCTGGTCGACGCCCTCGGCGCGTTCGACGCCGACCCGGCCATCGGCTGCATGATCATCACCGGCTCGGAGAAGGCCTTCGCCGCCGGCGCCGACATCACCGAGATGGCGACCAAGTCCTTCTGGGACGCGTTCGGCGACGACTTCCTGGCGAAGTGGGACCGTGTCGGGACGATGCGCAAGCCGGTGATCGCGGCGGTGCAGGGCTTCGCACTCGGCGGCGGCTGCGAGATCGCCATGATGTGCGACTTCATCATCGCGGCGGACACGGCGAAGTTCGGCCAGCCGGAAATCAACCTCGGTGTCATCCCCGGCGTCGGCGGGACGCAGCGCCTGACGCGCGCCATCGGCAAGGCCAAGGCGATGGACATGGTGCTGACCGGGCGGATGATGAGCGCGGAGGAGGCGGAGCGGTCCGGCCTCGTCTCGCGCGTCGTCCCGGCGGCGGAGCTGATGGACGAGGCGAAGAAGGCGGCGGCGACCATCGCCTCGCGCTCGCTCCCGTCGGTGCTCGCCGGCAAGGAGAGCGTCAATCGCGCCTTCGAGACGACCTTGTCTGAGGGTTGTCGGTTCGAACGGCGGATTTTCCATGGACTCTTCGCCACGGACGATCAAAAAGAGGGCATGGCGGCCTTCGTGGAGAAGCGCAAACCCTCCTTCCGGAACCGCTGAAAAAGAGCAAAAGACTTGACGTGTGCCTCTTGAAGCGATAGGCGCGCGCTTCAATCTTGTCATGCGAGCGAGCGGATGCGGTGCGGGACGCGCCCCCCGGCGCCCGCTCGCCGTCATTGGAAGAGTACATGGCTAACACGAAGTCCGCACAGAAGATGGTCCGCAAGCTGAAGAAGCGGACGGAGATCAACGGTGCCCGCCGCTCGCGCATGCGCACGTTCGTCCGCAGGCTCGAGGACGCGATCAAGGCCGGCGACAAGGGCGCCGCGCAGGAGGCCTTCCAGGCCGCGCAGCCCGAGATCATGCGCGCCGCCCAGAAGGGCATCCTTCACAAGAACACCGCCTCCCGGAAGATCTCGCGCCTCGCGAGCCGCGTGAAGGCGATCGCCTGAGCTGAGACGCTCTGCCGGGTGGTCACGCTCGGCGGCCCTGTCCGGCGGTCCGGTCGGCCGCCCGCCGACGCCGGGGCCAGCAAACATCCTCGCTCGATGACATTCCGCCGGACGGAGCATTCGCTTCGCCGGCGAAATTGTTTGCGGGGGACGGCAGCCACCGTTCTGCCTCAATTTTGAGCGGTACCCCGCGGAACCAAACTCCGGTTTCGGACATTGTTCGAGGGGTTAGCCCGACCGGGCCCTGTGGACAGAATCATGTCCCCCGAGTGGCCGCCAGCGCATCCCAACCTTGGGTTCGGTCATTTTTGTCCGCAACCGGATGCCCGTTTCCACTCCCTCCGGTGGTTAGCCGGCAACCTTTGCGGACGGCGCGGCAGCCGCCTGTCCGGACGTGTCAGCTGGGGACAAAGCGAACGTCCGGTGGTCCCGGGAGCTGACAACATGTCACGGTTCCGTCATGTAAATCTCAGTTTCACCGGATATGGTTTCCGTGACCGGTCGGACGGAGAGATGGGAAAATTCCCATCGCCCCTACGGTGTCGGGTGTGAGAGGGTCGCAACCTAAAGAAGAAAAGTTGGCCATCGACGTGACAAATTTTAGCGATGTCCGTGTGATTTTTTGCCAGCGAAGTTAACGGCTCCACCCGCCGATTCCGTCAGCCGGTCAACCAAAAAAATTTCCGATCGGGTACAAATTCACGCCTGATTGCGAACCCCTTTGCGTGCCACGCGTTTTTCGAAGGCCGCTATGCAAAAGCGCCGGCAGGTGCGGATTTGCTAAACAATTCGTCGGATTCTGCTGCGCCGAGGTGCTTGCCCTCGCTGTCCCCTCGTGCGAGAAGTTAATCAGCCGACGGGGCAACGAACCCCGTTGGAAATAGACAAGCCCAGGTCGTCCGCGAAACTGGGCAGTTAACGTCGAAGAGGGTCATGGGCATGTCGGTGAATGCAATTTCAGGTTGCGGTATCGCATCTGCTTTTTGCGTCACCGGTCCGGCTTAGCCACGGTTCGCGTTCCTGTAGCGATCCCTTTAAGAAGGCTTCCGGTACCCAAAACCGGGCGACTGTTCGCCCGGAGGAGGAATATTGTCCATGATGCAGAGCGAACATTCACCCATTGCCGAGGTCACGCCGGCGGAGACGTTCCAGGAGCTGACGGCGGACCCGTCGGCTCGTCTGGTCGACGTCCGGACGAAGGCCGAATGGGCCTATGTCGGTCTGCCCGACGTCAGCTCGACCCCGTCGCGTGAGCCCGTCCTCCTCGAGTGGCAGGTGTTCCCGACGATGGCGGTCTCGGACGATTTCGGCCAGACGCTCCAGAGCGCCTGCCCTGACAAGTCGACAGCGCTGTACTTCATCTGTCGCAGCGGGGCGCGCAGCCTCGCCGCCGCGAGGCTGATGAGCGCTCTCGGCTACGAAAGGTGCTTCAACGTGACCGATGGCTTCGAAGGGCCGCCGGACGCACACGGGCACCGTGGAACTGTCGCCGGGTGGAAAGCCTCCGGGCTTCCGTGGCGGCAGAATTAACGACCAAAGACCCACGCGTCGTCAGTCGAGTCCTTGCGGAGCGCACCCGGGCGCCCGGCGGGGAGGGTTTGTGCCGAGTTCAAGCGGTGTCCGGGCAAGAAATTCATACACGGGACCTTCAGGAGTAGTGCGAACGATGGAGCCAACCCAAGCATCGGCCGGAACGACTCAAAGCAACGATAGCGATATTTGGTCTCAGATTAAGTGTGAGCTTCGGTCCGTCCACGGCGAAGACATCTACACGTCGTGGTTCGAGCGGATCGAGTTCGAGAGCGCGTCGGAGAAGGTGGTCGACCTTTCGACTCCGACGTCGTTCATTCGCCACTGGGTGCAGACGCACTATGCGACGGACATCGTCCAGCGCTGGCGCGCCCTGCGCCCGGGGATCGGCGAAGTGCGCTTCAAGGTGCGCAGCTCCCTGCGCCCCAAATCGGCTCCCACCCGCCGCAGCGGTCCCGCCGCGGGTGCCCCCAACACCGTCGATCAGACCAGCGGGTCGGCCGCCCCGCGCCGTCAGATCGACGGCCCTCAAGTTCCGCCGAACTCGGCTGGCGGCCTCGAGGGCTCGACCTTGGAGCAGCGATACACGTTCGAGAGCCTCGTCGAGGGGCCGTCGAACCAGCTCGCGGTCGCGGTGGCCAAGAAGGTCGCCTTTGCGCAGCCCGGTGAACGGGCCGCCTACAACCCGCTCTTCGTCACCGGCGCCGTCGGGCTCGGCAAGACGCACCTGTTGCAGGCGATCGCCTCCGCGACGGGGACCGTCAACCCGGCTCGCCGCACGCTGTACCTGACGGCCGAGCACTTCATGTACCGCTTCGTCTCCGCGGTGATGAACCGCACGACGATCTCGTTCAAAGACATCCTGCGTGATATCGACGTCCTGCTCATCGACGACATCCAGTTCCTGAATGGCGCCAAGGTGCAGGAAGAGTTCGGGCATACCCTGACGACCCTCGTCGACAGCCAGCGCCAGGTGGTGATCGCCGCCGATCGGGCTCCGGCCGATTTGGAGGGTCTCGATGCGCGGGTCCGCTCGCGCCTCAGCGGCGGTCTCCTCGTGGAACTGACGCCGCCGGACTACGGCATGCGCAAGGCGATCCTCGAGCAGCGGATCGCGGCCCAGCGCGAGATGTTCGACGACCTCAACTTCCCGGAGGAGGTCATCGACTTCGTCGCCCGCTCGATCACGACCAACGGGCGCGACCTCGACGGTGCGGTGAACCGCCTCGTCGCCCACAACCAGCTGACCTCGGCGCCGATCGACCTCAAGATGGCCGAAAACGCGCTGCGTGATCTGCTTCGCGCCCGTGAGAGCAAGAAGCCCAAGATCGAGGACATCCAGCGCGTCACGTCGCAGCACTTCAATGTGTCGCGGCAGGACCTCGTTTCGGCGCGCCGCACCAAGGTGATCGTGCGCCCGCGGCAGATCGCGATGTATCTGTCCAAGACACTGACGCCGCGCTCCCTGCCGGAGATCGGCCGCCGCTTCGGCAACCGCGACCACACGACCGTCCTGCATGCGGTCCGCAAGGTCGAGGACCTGATCACGAAGGACACCCAGATGGCCGAGGACATCGAGACCTTGAAGCGTCTCCTCGACCAGTAAGACACCAGCGTTCCGTATCAGTGAAGGCCCGGATCCCTCCGGGCCTCTTTTTTTGCCCCGAGCGGGGATCAGTGCCCTTCGGGGGGCTGACATTCTCGGCAATTTGTGGACCGATGGTGCCGCAGACGCGTTGCCGGGTGCCAAGTCTTGCAACCACGGCCACCATCTGGTCAACGTACCCTCCCAGCGGGTATCCCCGCGCCTTTCCGACGGACTCCCGGTATGCGTGCGACCCTCGAACGGGCCCATCTGTTGAAGCCCCTCAGCCACGTCCAGCGGGTCGTTGAGCGCCGCAACACGATCCCCATTCTGTCAAACGTGCTCATCCGGGCCGATGGGGCGTCCCTGACGCTGAAGGCCACCGACCTCGACCTCGAGCTCGTCGAGACCGTGGAGGCCGGGGTCGAGCAGCCCGGCGCCATCACCGTCCCGGCCCACATGCTGCACGACATCGTGCGCAAGATCCCCGAAGGCGCCCGCATCGCGCTGGAGACCAACCCGGACGGGTCGACCATGACCCTCACCGCCGGCCGCTCCCGCTTCGCCCTGCAGATGCTGCCCGAGAGCGACTATCCGGACATTTCCGGCGGGGAGTTCACCAACTCGTTCAAGCTGAAGGCCGCCGACTTCAAGTGGCTGATCGACCGGACGCAGTTCGCGATCTCCACGGAGGAGACGCGCTACTACCTGAACGGCATCTACTTCCACACCGTCGACACGCCCCACGGGACCATGTTCCGCGCCGTCGCGACCGACGGGCACCGCCTCGCCCAGGCGCAGATCGAGGCGCCGGACGGCGCCGCCGGGATGCCCGGCGTCATCGTACCTCGCAAGACCGTCGGCGAGCTGCAGCGCCTGATGGACAATCCCGAGGTCGAGCTCACGGTCGAACTGTCCGACACCAAGATCCGGGTGTCCTTCGCCAACGTCGTGCTGACGTCCAAGCTCATCGACGGCACCTTCCCGGACTATGACCGGGTGATCCCGAAGAACAACACCAAGATCATGCACGTCGACCGGCTGGACTTCGCCTCCGCCGTCGACCGCGTCTCCACCGTCTCCTCGGAGCGGGGCCGCGCGGTGAAGCTGTCGCTGACGGACGGCGCGCTGACCCTCTCCGTCATCAACCCGGATTCGGGCACCGCGACGGACGAGCTGGTGGTCGACTTTGACAGCGAGCCGCTCGATATCGGCTTCAACTCGAAATACCTGCTCGACATCACGAGCCAGCTCTCCTCCGAGAACGCGACGTTCGCGCTCGCCGATCCCGGCTCGCCGACGCTGATCCACGACGGTGACGCGGAGAAGACCCTTTACGTGCTGATGCCGATGCGCGTCTGAGGACGCGCCGATCCGCGTGGCACTCCCGGAGCCGCCGCCCGCACGCGTCCGCCTGACGCGCATCGGCCTCTCCAATTTCCGCAACTACACCGAGGCCCGCCTCACCACCTCGCGCGACCATGTCGTGCTCGCGGGACCCAACGGGTCGGGCAAGACCAACGTTCTCGAAGCGATCTCGCTGCTCTCGCCGGGGCGCGGGCTGCGCCGCGCGACCTATGCCGAGATGGTCCGCCAGGGCGCGCCGTTCGAGACCGGCTGGGCGGTGTCCGCGCGGGTCGACAAGGGCGGGGAGGAGAGCGCCATCGGCACTGGCCTCCAGGGGGAGGGAAGCCGGCTGGTGCGGATCGACGGCGCCGACGCGCGGCCCGACGACCTCACCCGCGTCGCCCGGATCCTGTGGCTCACCCCGGCGATGGACGGCCTCTTCAGCGGCGGCACCTCCGACCGCCGGCGCTTCCTCGACCGGCTGGCCCTCGCGCTCTTTCCCTACCACGGCCGCCGCGCCAACGCGTACGAGCGCGCCATGCGCCAGCGCAACAAGATGTTCGAGGACGGCGTCTCGGATCCCTCCTGGTACGAGGCGGTGGAGCGCGAGATGGCCGAGCACGGCGCCGCGATGGCCGCCGCGCGGGTCGAACTGATCGTCAAGCTCAACGCGGCGCAGGCCGTGCGGGCGGCCGCCGGCGGCGATTTCCCGCAGGCGGTCCTCGCGCTGAACGGCGACGAGGGGGATGCGGACGGGGCCGCCTTCGCGCGGCGCCTGCGCGACGGGCGGACGCGCGACAGGGCGGCGGGGCGGACGCTCTCCGGGCCGCACCGCGTCGACATGTCGGTGACGCATGTCGAGAAGGACATGCCGGCGGCGCTCGCCTCGACGGGGGAGCAGAAGGCGCTCCTGATCGGCATCGTCCTCGGCCACGCGGCGCTCGTCACCCGCGTCACCGGCGAGACGCCGATCCTCCTCCTCGACGAAGTGGCGGCGCACCTCGATCCCGGCCGGCGCGCCGCGCTCTACGACACGCTGGACGGGCTCGGCGCGCAGACCTTCATGACCGGCACCGACGATTCGCTCTTCACCGCGCTCGGGGACCGCGCCGACCGCTTCCGCGTCGAGGCGGGGACGATCACGCCACAGAACGACGCCTGAGCGGCCCCTGTGCTCCGCCACCGCGATGGACGCGGCCGCACGGCGGTCGAGGCGTCAGGTGGCCGGCGACGGGTGCCGGCGGGGGCGGGTCCAGAGGCCGTCGCGCGGGATGGACGCCCGGGGCGGGCTGATCGCGGGCCCGAGGGCACCGGCAATCAGGCGGAACTTTTCCGAACCGCTGGTGCCGACACGCTCGGCGAGACCCTCCGGCCCCGCGGCTTGCCGCCGGACGCCGATCTCGCGGTACACCCCGCTCGCCGCCGCCACGGCCCAGCGGGCGCGCAACGGAAGGTGCATCAGCCCGGCGCGGGCGGAGCGGTAGTAGGGCTCCGCCGCCCGCACGAGGCGGACGGCGACGCGGTGGACCTCTCCGGCGTGGCCGGGATGGCCGAGCGCGCCGGGGGAGGCCGGCACGCCCGCCTCCGCGAGCCAGTCCGACGGCAGGTAGATCCGGCCCACCGCGGCGTCCGCAACCACGTCCCGCGCGATGTTGGTCATCTGGAAGGCGAGGCCGAGGTCCGAGGCGCGGTCCAGGGTGTCGTCCTCGCCGGGCGCGACGCCCATCACGAGCGCCATCATCACCCCCACCACGCCGGCGACCCCGTAGCAGTAGGCGGCGAGGTCATCGAGGGTCTCATACGTTCGCCCCTCGACGTCCATCGCGAAGCCGTCGAGGTGGTCGTGGGCCAGCGCGCGGGGGATCGCATGCCGCTGCGCGACCTCGGCGAACCCGGCGAACACGGGCGAGGACGCACGGCCGGCGAGCGCCTCGTCGGTCGCCCGGCGCAGCTCGGCGAGGCGCGCGGCCGGGTCGTCGACCGGCCGCTCCCCGTGACCCAGCACCTGCCCGTCGATGACGTCGTCGGCGTGGCGGCACCAGGCGTAGAGGCGGGCGACGTCGTCGCGCAGGGCGCGCGGCATCAGCGTCGAGGCGGCCGCGAAGCTGCGCGAGCCCCGGGCGATGGTCGCGCGGGCGGCCGCCGCGTCGCTCATTCGGCGGCGAGCGGCATCGGCACGGCGTCGCCGACGATGAGCCGCGCCGTCGCCTTCGCCGAGCCGACGACGCCCGGCACGCCCGCGCCCGGATGCGTCCCCGCCCCGACGAAGTAGAGGTTGGAGTAGACGTCGTCCCGGTTGTGGCAGCGGAAGAAGGCGGACTGCGTCAGGATCGGCTCCAGCGAGAAGGCCGAGCCGAGGTGCGCGTTGAGTTCGCGCGAGAAATCCGCCGGCGTGAAGGTGCGGCACGTCACCATGGTCTCGCGCAGCCGCGGGATCGCCCGCCGCTCGACCTCGGCGAGGATCGCGTCGCGGTAGAGCGGGCCGACCTCGTCCCAGTCGATCGGCGCCGCGCCGAGGTGCGGCACCGGGGCCAGCACGTAGTAGGCGCTCATCCCCTCCGGCGCCATCGACGGGTCCGTCTTCGTCGGCGCGTGGAGGTAGAGCGAGACGTCCTCTGGCAGGCCGGGACCGGTGAAGATCTCGTCGATCAGCTCCCGGTAGCGCGGGCCGAACAGGATCGTGTGGTGCGGCAGGTCGCTCGGCACGTCCCGGTCGAGGCCGAAATAGACCACGAACAGCGAGTTCGAGTAGCGCTTGCCGGAGAGCCGCCGCGTCTCGGCCTGACCCCGCGCGGTCTCTCCCAGCAGCGTCTTGTAGGTGTGCATGACGTCGGCGTTGCTGGCGACGAGGTCGGCTCGGAGCCGCTCGCCCGTGGCAAGGCGCACGCCGGTGACCCGCTCGCCCTCCGTCTCGATCCGCCGGACGGGGGCGGAGAGGCGCATGGTGCCGCCCAGCTCCTCGAAGAGCTGCACCAGCGCCGCGATCAGCGCCCCGGTGCCCCCCTCGGCGAACCAGACCCCCCAGCGCCGCTCCAGCGCGTGGATCAGCCCGTAGATCGCGCTGGTGGCGAACGGGTTGCCGCCGACGAGGAGCGTGTGGAACGAGAACGCCTGGCGCAACCGCTCGTCCTCGATGAAGTTCGCGACGCGCGCGTAGAGTGTCCGGTAGCTCTTCAGCCGGACGAGCTGCGGGGCGACGCGCAGCATCGAGCCCATGGACAGGAACGGGGAGGCGCCCAGCTTGACGTAGCCCTCCTCCAGCAGCGCCTTCGAGTAGGCGAGGAAGCGCGCGTAGCCCTCCACGTCCCTGGGGTTGATGTCGTGGATCTGCCGGTCGAGCTGGTCCTGGTTGTTGACGTAGTCGAACACCGTGCCGTCCTGCCAGCGGAGCTGGTAGAAGGGCGAGACGGGGACCAGCGAGACGTACTCGTCCATCGTCCGGCCGGTGAGGGAGAAGAGTTCCTCGAGGCAGGTCGGGTCGGTGAGGACGGTGGGGCCGGCGTCGAAGGTGAAGCCGGCGTCCTCGTAGACATAGGCGCGGCCGCCGGGCTTGTCCCGCGCCTCCAGCAGCGTCGTGGCGATTCCGGCCGATTGCAGCCTGATGGCGAGGGCGAGACCCCCGAAGCCGGCTCCAATGACGATCGCACGCTGCATCCCACTCTCCCGAATCACGCGTGGAGAACTAGTGGACGGTTGCGCGCGGCCAATGTTGGGCGACACCGTGGCGCTGCTGCCTTTCGCCGCTGGTCCTCCACCGTCCGCCGCTCATGCCGCGGCGAGCACGTCGGCGAACGATGCGAGGTCGGGGGGGAGGGGCGAATCGAAGCTCATCACCTCGCCGGTCAGCGGGTGGGCGAAGGTGAGGTGCGCGGCGTGGAGCGCCTGCCGGCCGAGCGCCTGCGCGGCGGCCTTCGCGGCGGGCGGGAGGCGGTTCGCCTTGGTGGCGAAGCCGGCGCCGTAGACCGGATCGCCCACCAGGGGCGTGCCGATCGCGGTCATGTGCACGCGGATCTGGTGCGTGCGGCCGGTCTCCAGCTCCAGCTCCATCTCCGACACCGGGCCGAGGGTGCGCAGGGTGCGGTAGTGCGTGATCGCCTCCTTGCCGCTCGCCCGCACGGCGAAGCGCTGGCGGTCGGTGGGGTGGCGCGCCAGCGGCTTGTCGATGACGCCGTAGGGCGGCTCCGGCGTGCCCCAGGCGAAGGCGCGGTAGCGGCGCCGCAGCGGGCCGGTGCGTCCATGGTCGGCGAACTGCGCCGCCAGCGACTGGTGCGCCGCGTCCGACTTCGCGACCACCATGACGCCGGACGTGTCCTTGTCGAGGCGGTGGACGATCCCCGGCCGCGCCACCCCGCCGATCCCCGACAGCGACCCCGCGCAGTGCGCCAGCAGCGCGTTGACGAGCGTCCCGGACGCATGACCCGCGGCCGGATGGACCACCATCCCTGCCGGCTTGTCGAGGACGAGGACCGCGTCGTCCTCGTAGAGGACGTCGAGCGGGATCGCCTCGGGGAGCGGTTCGGCGGGTGCCGGCGGGGGGACGACGAGCGTCACCGCGTCATCTGGCGACAGGCGCGTGGACGGGTCGAGGAGCGCTTGGCCGTTGAGTTTTGCGGCGCCCGACTTTATCAGCGCCTGCACGCGGGTGCGGCTCAATCCAGAGGCGGCGGCGAGGAGCGCATCGGCGCGCCCGCTCGCTTCCATGGTGTAGGTCTCGCCGTCTTCCAACGCGAGATCGCCGTCGGCGAAATCGCCATCGTCTGCAGGAGCACTGGTGTCGTCACCTGAGGTCGAAGAGGTCGAGGAGCCGCTGGATCCGGCGGTGGAGCGGGTCCGTCGCAAACTGGTACGCCTTCTGATGGTGTCTTCCGGGGTCATGGTGATCGGCTTCGCCGCCGTCGCCATCGCGGTGTTCTACCGTCTTTCCGCCAACAGCGCGCGGCCCAATTCGGAGGCTGTGGCCATCGCGGTGTCGCCGGCCGACCTCGTCTCGGTCTCGATGGGCGACGGCACGATCGCCTTCACCATCGGCGGGGCGACGCCGCGGGTGGAGGTGCGCCGCGTCTCCGACGGCGAGCTGGTCCAGACCTTCGCGCTCGGCACGCCCGCCGCGACGCCCGAGTAGGCGTCAGCGCCGGACGAGGGCGGCGATGTCGTCCATCATCGCCTTCGCCCCGGTCTGCGCGCGTTCGAGGTAGGCGGCGATCGCCGTGCGCTCGGTCGCGGTGAAGTCCGGGACGGCGGCGAGCACGGCGGGGTCCATGGAGAGCGCCTCGCTGGCGGTGATGTGGCGCTCGTCGCTGCCCAGCGCATCGACGATGGCGCTGCGGATCTTGCCGGTGTTGGACTGGATGGCGCGGAACGGCCGCCGCGCGAGGATCGAGAACATCAGCCCGTGGAAGCGCCCGGTGAGCACCCGCTCCGCCGCGGCGACGCGCGCCAGCACGTCCTGCGGGCGGCTTTTCCGGGCGAGCCGGTCGCGCACGAAGGGCAGCTTGCGGATGCGGTAGAGCGGGCCTGCGAGGACGCGCGGGTCCATCCTGAGGAGCGGCAGCCCCTCCGCCGCGGCGACCTCGGCGAGGCGCAGGTCGATCGCCGGCTCCACCGAGTCGATGACGAGGGTGCCCGTGCGGGGGCCGGCCGGCGGCTCGTACGGCATCGCCAGCGACAGGTCCGGCACCATCCGCGGCCGGCCGATGTGCGGGGCGAGGTAGTCCGCGCTCTCCCCGTCGCGCACCACCACGAGGTCGAACGCCGCCAGCGCCCGCAGCGAGGCCTCGTCGAGCGCGGCCACGGTGGCGTTGATGAGGATCAGCGGGCAGCCGCGCTCGGCCTTCATGGCGACCGCCGCCTCCAGCAGGCGGCGCACCTTGGGGCGTGCGTCGGTGTGGTGGATGCCGCCCTCGCCGTGCAGCACGATGGCGTCGACGTCGCCGAACCGCGCCTCGTCCGCCTTCGTCGGCGTGCGCAGGAACGGCGTGCGGGCGGCGATCGTGTGGCCCGCCTCGGCGAAGAGGCGGTCGATGTTGGTCGACGCGAGCCGGCTTCCGGGATGGAGCGACCCCGAGGTGTCGCTCAGGAGCGCGACTCGTGCCATGGCGCTACGCTCCGGGCAGCGTCAGACCAGCGCGCCGCCCTGGACGACCACGACGGGCGTGCCCACCGAGACGCGCTCGTAGAGGTCGATCGCATCGCGGTTCAGCATGCGGATGCAGCCGGAGGACATCGCCTTGCCGATGGAGGACGGGTCGTTGGTGCCGTGCAGGCGGTAGAGCGTGTCGCGACCGCCGCTGTAGAGGTACATGGCGCGCGCGCCGAGCGGGTTGGCCGGACCGCCGGGCATGCCGCCGGCCCACCGGCGCAGCTCCGGCTGGCGCTGGATCATGCGCGACGGCGGCGTCCACGTCGGCCACTTGGCCTTGCGGCCGATCTTGGCGCGGCCGCCCCACGAGAAGCCCTCGCGCCCGACGCCGATGCCGTAGCGGATCGCCGTGGTGCTGTCGACGATCAGGAAGAGATGCCGGCCTGCCGTGTCGACGACGATGGTGCCGGGAGAGTACTTGCCCGAATGCGACACGAACTGGCGCCGGAACTCGACCGGGATGGTGCTGTACTCGACCGGCGGCAGGCGGAACTCCTCGCGGTCGGGCGAGCCGAGCTGGGGAACGGGGCGGTAGCCGAGTGCGGCCGACTGGAACGACTCGCCGCTCACGCAGCCCGAAAGGGCAGCGGCTGCACTGGTCGTCCCCAGGACGAGGAACGTCCTGCGATTCATGAAGTCACTCGGCATTATCCGTATCCCTTTTCCGGCAGGTCACGGCACGCGGCGTCGCGCCATGATCAACTCACTGTTGATGCGGAATTAACGCCCGATCTCAAGGCGCGGACGGCCTTCCTCAACTTCTCGTGAGCCCTCGAAGGGCACGCCGTCCGCCGGGTGTGGTGATGTTGCAACGGTGAGGCGCCCTGCGCTTATGCCGCCGGCCGTCCGGAGCTTCCTCCGGCGGGGCGGCCGACAGGGTCAGGCCAGGATCTCCCGCGCGATGATCATACGTTGAATCTCGCTGGTGCCTTCGTAGATCGTCGTGATGCGCACGTCGCGCGCGTAGCGCTCGACCGAGTGGTCCTTGATGTAGCCCGCGCCGCCGTGGAGCTGCAGGGCCACGTAAGTTGCGCGCTGCGCCGCCTCGCTGGCGTAGAGCTTGGCCATCGAGGCCGCCTTGCCGAACGGCTCGCCCGCATCCTTCAGCGCGGCCGCGTTGAGGATCAGGAGGCGCGCCGCCTCGAGCTCGGTCTCGGTATCAGCGAGCATCCACTGCGGGCCCTGCATCGCGGCAATGGGCTTGCCGAACTGTTCCCGCTCCCTGATGTAGGCGATGGCCGCGTCCGTCGCCGCGCGGGCGATGCCGAGGGCGAGCGAGGCGATGCCGATGCGCCCGCCCGCGAGCTCGCTCGCGGCGATGCGGAAGCCGCCGTTCAGGGGGCCCAGCAGCGCGCCGGCTGGGATGCGGCAGTCCTCGAAGTGGACCTCGTTGGTGGCCGAGCCGCGCTGGCCCAGCTTGTCCTCCTCGCGGCCGATGACGAGGCCCGGGGTGCCGGCCTCCACCAGGAAGGCGGAGATGCCCTTGCCCTTCGGTGCCGCAGGGTCGGTGACGGCCCACACCACGAAGAGCCCGGCGTAGGCGGCGGAGGTGATGTAGAGCTTGCTGCCGTTCAGCACCCACTCGTTGCCGGACATCTCCGCCCGGGTCTTCAGCCCCGCGGGGTCGGAGCCGGCCCCGGATTCGGTGAGGCAGAAGGCGCCGGCCGGATAGGTGCCGTCGGCAAGGCGGGGGAGGTAGGTCTCCTTCTGCTCCTCCGAGCCGACGGCGGCGATGACCTCGCCGACCATGTTGGTGACCGAGACGGTCACCCCTGTGGCGGCGCACGCCTTGCCGAGCGCCTCGACGGTGAGGGCGAACGCGGCGGCGCCGGCTTCCGTGCCGCCGTACGCGGCCGGGACGTTGACCGCCATGAAGCCGTTCTCGGCGAGGCGCTTCAGGTTGGCGAGGAAGGCCTCGCGCGAGCCCGCGGCGCCGCGGTCGAGCGCGACGGCGTTGGGGGCGATGTGCTCCTCCGCGATCCGGGCCGCGGCGTCGGCGATCATCCGCGCGTCGTCGTTGAGCAGCATGGGGCGTTCCTCTTTGTTCTGTCGTCTTGCTGTGGTGGCGGGCGGGTCCGCCGCGGGTGCGGACGGCGCTGCGCGCCGGCATCCTAGCTCAAGGCGAGGGGCGTTCCTCCCCTCGCGCTCCCCTCCGCCTCGCCGGCGGGCAGGGTTTGACGGGGCGTCCGGTGCTCGGGCTGCGCCCTGCGCTCCGGGTCCCCCTCAAACCCCTGTCCAGGCTGGGTCGGGCTGCGACCTCGTCAAGGGTGAAGGCTTCGCCCGCACTGCGTGCGCCCTTGACGAGCCCGCAGCCCTCGGAGCGTCAGCAATCCGTCAGCGGGGGGCCATGCGGATGGCGCCGTCGAGGCGGATCACCTCGCCGTTCAGGATCGGGCTCTCGACGATGAATTTGGCGAGGTCCGCATATTCCTCCGGCTTGCCGAGGCGCTTGGGGAAGGGGACCTGCTCGCCGAGGGAGGCCTGCGCCTTCTCCGGCAGGCCCTTCAGCATCGGCGTCTCGAAGATGCCGGGCGCGATCGTGGCGACGCGGATGCCGAACTGGCTCATCTCGCGCGCCAGCGGCAGCGTCAGGGCCGCGACGCCGCCCTTCGACGCGGCGTAGGCGACCTGGCCGACCTGGCCGTCGAACGCGGCCACCGACGCCGTCATGATGATGACGCCCCGCTCGCCGTCCGCCGTGATCGGGTCGAGCCCGGTCATGCCGATCGCCGACAGCGCGGACGCGCGGAAGGTGCCGATCAGGTTGATGTCGATGGTCTTGGCGTAGAGTTCGAAGGAGTGGAGCTCGCCGCGCGAGATCGTCTTGGCCGCCGGCGCGATCCCCGCGCAGTTGACGAGGATGCGCTCCTGGCCGTGCGCGGCGCGGGCCTCGGCGAAGGCCGCCTTGAGGCTCTCCTCGCTCGTCACGTCCGCCTTGTGGTAGGTGCCGCCGATCTCCCGGGCGACCTCGGTGCCGTCGTTGAGGTCGAAGAGGGCGACCTTGGCGCCCTCGGCGGCGAGACGGCGCGCCGTGGCCGCGCCGAGACCGGAGGCGCCTCCCGTGACGACCGCGGCAGGGGCTTCGGAGAGCTTCATCGATCGTTCCTTTGCGAATTTTATGAAACGATGTTTGCCCGAAGCTCCGGCGGGCCCGCAAGGGTCGTCTGACGATCCGCCGCGCCGTGCCGTGGCGCGTGGCGGCGCGGGCAGGGCCGCCAGCGAGACGAGGGGCGCCAGCGAGTGGAGGGCCGCCAGCGAGGCGAGGGGGCGCCTGCGAGCGGCGTCGAGGCGGAGGGCGGCGCTCAGGCGGCGCGGCTGGTGCCGATCTCGACCTTGCCGTTCGTCAGGTGGATCGTCTGCCCCTGGGTGGCCACCTGGGCGCCGGGGAGCTGCGTCGCGACCTCGCGCGCCACCATGTCGAGCGCGTCGTCGCTGCGGGACGGGTCGTGGTGGAAGATCATCGGGATCGCGACACCCGCGCGGGCGGCGAGGTCGAGCGCCTGCGTCGGCGTCGAATGGCCCCAGCCGACGTACTTCGGGTATTCCTCCTCGAGGTACATCGCGTCGTAGATCATGAGGTCGGCGCCGGTCACGAACTCGGCGATGGCGTCGTCGATCATGTCGTCGCCGTGCTCGTGGTCGGTGATGATCGCGATCGAGGAGCCGCCCCACTCGATCCGGTAGCCGCAGCCGTTGCCGGGGTGGTTCAGCCGGGTCGAGGCGATCGAAAGGCCGGAGTCGAGGGTGAAGGTCTGGCGGGCGCGGAAGGAGCGGAACACCGTGTTGCGCAGCGCCGAGGTCGCGACGGGGAAGATCGGCGGGCTCATCATCCGCTCGACGATCTCCTCCAGCGTGCCGCCGGGGGGGATGTGGCCGGCCCACAGGCTGACGGCGCAGTTGGGGTCGTAGGCGGAGCAGAAGAACGGCAGCCCGCACAGGTGGTCCATGTGCGTGTGCGTGAACAGGACGTCGAGCTGCTCGATGCCCTCCTGGGCGAAGGCGGCGCCGCAGCTTCGCGCCCCGGAGCCGCAGTCGATCAGGAGGACATGCGATCCGGCGCGGATCTCCAGACACGTCGTCTCGCCGCCGTAGCGCAGGGTGTGCGGGCCGGGCGCCGGGATCGAGCCGCGGGCGCCCCAGATGGTCAGCGAGAGCGTGTCGGGGTTGCGCTTCGTCACGTGTTGGCAACCGCGGCGCGCAGGCGGCCGAATTCGCGGGTCGTTCGCTCCAGACGATGGGCCAGGGCCCGCATCACCTCCAGCGCCATGTCCGGGAAGTTGCTGAGGAGCTTGAAGAAGTGTTCCTTGGTGACCGCCAGCGCGACGACGTCGGATGTCGCTCGTACGGTGGCGGTTCGGGGCACGTCGATCAGGAGAGCGATTTCGCCGACGAAGTCGTTCTCCGAGACGGTGGCCACCAGTTGTTCCCCGCTGGGGGAGCCGACCAGGACATCGGCCCGGCCGGAGAGGATGATGTAGGCGACGTCGCCGAAGTCGCCTTCTTCGACGAGGTTTTCGCCTTCGTCGAACCGCACGCGCTCGGACATGAAGGCCAGGAGTCGGAGCTTTTGGTCTTCGATCCCGCGGAACAGCGGGATCTTGCGGAGCGCGGCGGCGTCCGTGTCGATGCTCATGACGCCTCCTTCTCCCGAGCTTCGTCATCTTCGCCGTAGACGGCGATGTTCTTCACGCTATCCCATCGACCGCGTGCAACCAACCTGCCATCACGCATGACTGCGACCGATTCCATGGCTTCAGCGACCTTCGGATCCGTGGTCCCGACGACGACTGTGCTCGACTGTACTGCACCCAGAACGCGCGAGAGGAGCTGACGGTCCCCGTCGACCACGCTGTCGAGGATGAGAATTTCGGGTTTCTTGACGAGCGCGCGGATCAGGCCGACGCGGCGGCGCTGTCCGGACGAGAGCCGGCCGCCGGCAATGCCGACGTTGAAGTTGAGGCCGGCCCTGGCGATGGGCTCGCGCAGGCCCAGCGCACGGGTGGTGTCGCGCAGCAGCGCGTCGATCTTGTCCGAGGCGCCGCGGCGGTCGACGCGCGGCTTGCCGAACAGGATGTTCTCTTCGATGGACAGGGGGGCGATCACTGTGTTGGCGTCGAATAGGGCGTAGTTCGGGTCGTCCTTCAGCGTCTCGTGGATGACGCCGCGGGCCTCGACCATCTGCTGCTCGTCTTGCTCCGTCAGCGTGACAATGCGGTGACGGCCCGGAATGATCCGGAACGCCAGCCCCACGAAGCTCGCCCGGTCCGCCTTGGAGAGGTCCTCTCCCGCCTTGTGGCGGCGCAGGCGCTCGGTGAACTGCGGGATCTCCTCCGCCGACAGGAACGAGTAGTCGCCGATCAGCGAGGCATCGGCGCCGGTGTCGGAAAACAGCTCGATCATGGTGGCTGCGACATCGGCGCCCATGCCGACGAGCCGGTCGGCGATGCCCGCCTTGACGAGCGCGTTCATGACCGCCGGGTCCGACGCGGCCGACCACACCGGCGTGCCGACGGTCTTGGGGACGCCGTAGAGCACGTTCTCGCCGATCGTCGCGGAGTGGTTGAAGCCGTCCCGGTCCCACAGGGCGACGAGGCCCTTCCAGCTCTTGTCCTCCTGGACGCGGCGCACGACGTCGGCCCGGGCCTTCAGGATCTTCTCGTCGAATCCGGGGTCGCGGTTCTCGAACGAGTAGGACGCGAGGCCGAGCCGGTAGAGGTCGGCCTCCAGCCCGACGAGCTGGACGAGCTCGATCAGCATGTCGTCGAACTCGTCCTGCGCGTCGACGCCGGCGCGGCTGAGATCCTCCCACGTCGCGGAGATGTCGTGCAGCGAGTTGCCGGTGAGCGAGGCCTCGACCTGGCGCAGGTCCGCGAGGTGGTCGCCGTCCTCCTCGATCGGGTCGGTCCTGAGGCCGTAGACGATGTTGGAGCGGATCGTCTCGTTGAAGAGGTAGGGGTCGGAGCCGACGTAGGAGATGTGCCGGGCGATGGTCTGATGCGGCAGGTCGTCGAAGCGGCGGCCGCCGATGGTGCTGCGCCCGGCCATGGGGCTCAGCAGGCCGCACAGGCTCATGACGAGCTCGGTCCGGCCCGAGCCGTCGGCGCCGTAGACCGCGAGGCGGTTGCCGTACTCCACCTCCAGCGTGACGTCGATGATCTCCTGCCCGCTGCCGCCGCCGCTCGCCGAGACGGAGTTGAGGGCGAGGTCGAGGCTGGTGAGCTCGATCGGGCCGTCGGGCTCACCTTTGATCCGCTCCGGCGGCATCGCGTCGTCGACGTCGAAGTTCTCGACGACGGTCTCGTACTTCACCTTCACGCCGGCGAGGGTCTGATACCAGTCGAGCAGCTCCTTCCACGGCGAGGCGAGGTCCTTGTAGGCCGCCAGCACCGCGACGAGCGCACCGAAGGACAGGTTGCCCTGGATCACGAGGTAGCCGCCGACCGAATAGAAGAAGAACGGCGGCAGCTGGTTCATGAAATTATTGATGAACTTAATCATGTACTTGCGGCGGAAAATCGCCAGCCGGATCCGATAGTTGAGGAACAGTCGGTCCGACAGGTCCGCCATGTGCCAGCGGGACGTGTCGTTGGCATGGATGTCGGCGGCCGCGCTCACCGTCTCGTTGATGCGTTCGGAGATGGCGCGGATATTGATGATGCGCTCGCGCGAGAGCTGGATCACCCGCTTCTGCAGCTTCGGGATGATGTAGCCCTGGATCGGGTAGAGCGAGATCGCGGCGGCGCCCAGGAAGGGGTCCTGGGCGAAGATGAAGACCGTGTAGACGAGGAGCGTGCCGCCCTGGAAGGCGGGGGTCGCGATCGCCTCGCCGATGAAGACGCCGACGTCCTCCACCTCGGCGGTGATCATCGGGATCAGCTCGCCGCCCGACACCCTGCGGAACCGCGGGAGCCGGAACCGCAGGATGGAGTTGTAGAGCATGAAGCGCAGGCGCCGCAGCATGCGTTCGCCGGCGATGCCCTTGTAGATGTTGAGGGTGTACTTGACGCCGTTGTTGGCGACCACGAGGAAGAGGAAGCAGGCGCAGAGGGCGATCAGGTAGGGGATCTGCCCCAGTTCGAAACCCCAGAACATCTTGGGGAAATCGGTGCCGGAGATCGCGTCATTGACGATCCACTTCGGCAGTTCCAGTGTCATGTAGAGGATGGGGAACGAGCATACCGTCAGCGCGAGGATGACGATCTGCTGACGCTTGGAATAGCGCCAAATAAAGCCGAAGAGGTTTCGTTCCATCGTGCCCTTTAGCTTATCATTGTCCCGATCCGCCGCAATCGCAAAAAAGCCGCGATTGCGAAGCAGATGGGCCACGCTCGGCCGTCGACAGTATCCCTACGCCGGCCGCTCGTCCCCCGTTGATGTTGCGTCACTGGCGTCCCTGACGCATAGCTCTGATATACAGACAGTTGCCGAGCATCGGCCGCGGTCCGGGTCGAGGGGTCCATGCCGAACAATCATCCCCGCATCCTGATCTATTCGCACGATTCGTTCGGGTTGGGACACTTGCGACGTTGCCGGGCGATCGCGCATTCCATGGTCGGTGCCATGGATACGCTGTCCGTCATCATCCTGTCCGGATCCCCGATCATTGGCAGCTTCGATTTCCGGTCGCGGGTGGATTTCGTGCGCGTGCCGGGCGTAATCAAGCTCCGCGACGGCGCCTACTCATCACATTCCCTTTCGCTCGGGATCGAGGAGATGCTGCGCCTGCGCGCGTCGATCATCGAGCACACGGCCGACGTCTTCGATCCCGACATCGTCATCGTCGACAAGGAGCCGCTCGGCCTGCGCGGCGAGGTGCAGCCCACGCTCGAGATGCTGAAGGAGCGTCGCTGCCGCCTCGTCCTCGGCCTGCGCGACGTCATGGACGACCCGGCGAGCCTCGCCGACGAGTGGGAGCGCAAGCACGCCGTCGCGGCGCTCGAGGAGCTCTACGACGAGATCTGGGTCTACGGCAAAGCCGAGGTGCACGACCCGCTGGAGGGCGTCTGCGTCCCCGACGGCGTGCGCGACAAGATGCTGTACACCGGCTACCTGAAGCGGGAGCTGCCCAACGGGGACTCCACCGCCGAGCTGAACCCGTTCGACGAGGAGCCCTTCATCCTCGTGACGCCCGGCGGCGGCGGCGACGGGATGGAGCTCGTCGACTGGGTGCTGCGCGCCTACGAGGCGCACGAGCGACCGCTCTTCCCCGCCCTCGTCGTCCTCGGCCCCTTCATGCCGACGGAGAAGCAGGCCGAGTTCAAGGCCCGCGCCGAGGCGCTGCGCGACGTCCACGTCATCCGCTTCACCCCGGTGATCGAGAAGCTGATGAACGAGGCGACCGCGATCGTCGGCATGGGCGGCTACAACATCTTCTGCGAGATCCTGTCGTTCGACAAACCGACGCTGCTGGTGCCGCGTGTCGTGCCCCGGCGCGAGCAGGCGATCCGTGCCCGCAAGGCGGAGGCGGCAGGACTTCTCACGTGCCTTCCCATCGACGACTACCCCAACGTGGAGCGAATGGTCGACGCGCTCGCCGAGCTGCCTGAACGCCAGCCCCCCTCCGCCGCAGGCTTCGACGAGCTTCTGTGCGGCCTCGAAACCATCAATGCGCGGACCGAGGAGATCCTGTCCCACCGCAAGACGCGCATGCCCCACTACAGCCGCCTGAGCCTCGTGCGCTGATGGGAGGTCGCGTCGCCGTCGTGGTGAAGGGCTATCCGCGCCTGTCGGAAACCTTCATCGCCCAGGAGATCCTCGGCCTCCAGCGCCGCGGGATCGACCTCACCATCGTGTCGCTGCGCCACCCGACGGAGAGCGCGGTCCACGAGGTGCACCGGCAGATCACCGCGCCGGTGCTCTACCTGCCGGAGTACCTGAAGGACGACCCCGCCCGCGTGAGGGCCGCGCGGCGCATCGCCGAGGGTCTCCCCGGCTATGCCCGCGCCGAGGCCGCCTACCGCCGCGACCTGGAGCGCGATCCCTCGGCGAGCCGCCGGCGCCGCTGGGGGCAGGCCGCCGTCCTCGCCGCGGAACTCCCGGAAGGGACGGGGGCGATCTACGTCCACTACCTCCACACCCCGGCCTCGGTCGCCCGCTACGCCTCGCTGATGACGGGCGTGCCCTACGCCTTCTCGGCCCACGCCAAGGACATCTACACGACGCCGGAGTGGGACCTGCGGGAGAAGATCGCCGACGCGGAGTGGGGCACCACCTGTACCGCCGCGAACCGCGACGTCCTCGACCGCCTGGCGCCGAGGGGCCGGAGCGTGGACCTCGTCTACCACGGCCTCGACCTTTCGCTGTTCCATCCCGAGGCGAAGCGCGGAGAGGGGCCGCTGCGCATCCTCTCGGTCTGCCGCGCGGTGGAGAAGAAGGGCCTCGACGACGTCTTCAGGGCACTCGCGAGGCTCGACGTCGACTGGCGGTTCGAGCATGTCGGCGGCGGCGGCCTGGTGAAGGACCTCACCGGGCTCGCCGAACGGCTCGGGATCGCCGACCGCATCGCCTTCCTCGGCGCGCTGCCGCGCGAGGACGTCGTGGCGGCCTACAGGCGGGCCGACGTCTTCGTGCTGGCGAGCCGCATCGCCAGGAACGGCGACCGGGACGGTCTCCCCAACGTCATCATGGAGGCGATGGCGATGGGGCTGCCGGTGGTCTCGACCGAGGTCTCGGCCGTGCCGGAGATCGTCACCGCGGAGACGGGCATCCTGGTCCCGCCGCGCGACGCCGCGGCGCTCGGCAAGGCGCTCGCCGACCTCGCGGCGTCGCCGGAGACGCGCACCCGGCTCGGCCAGGCCGGGGCCGCCCGCGTCACGTCGCATTTCTCGCCGGACCCCGGCCTCGACCACATCGCCGCGCGCCTCACACAGACGATGTCGGCCCGCCAGGCGGCCTGATGCGGATCGCGCTTCTGACGCCGATGAAGCCGCCGGACCACCCGGTGCCTTCGGGCGACCGCACCTTCGCGAGACTGATCCGCGCGGCGCTGGAGGCCGGCGGCCATGATGTCGTGCTGCCCTCGACGCTGCGCACATGGTGCCGCACGCCCGACGATCTCGCCGCGGTGGAGGCCGAGGCGTCCGCCGAGGTGGGGCGCATCGCCGACACGTGGCTGCGCGGGCTCGCGCCCGACGCGATCCTCACCTACCACAACTACCACAAGGCGCCAGATCTCCTCGGGCCGCCGCTCGCCCGGCTGTTCGGCTGCCCCTACGCCATCGTCGAGGCGAGCCGCGCCGAGAAGCGGGCGAGGGGCCCCTGGGCGCGGGGCTTCGCCCTCGCCGACCGGGCGCTGTCGATCGCCGGCGCGCTCGGCGCGGTGACGGAGCACGACGCGGCGGCGCTGTCCGCCTTCGCGCCGGACAAGGTGATGCGCGTGCCGCCCTTCGTGGACGTCGCTCCCTTCCGCGCTTCGGCCGGGCGCGTCCCCGAAACCCTCGCCTGCGCGGCGATGCTGCGGCCGGGGCGCAAGGCCGACAGCGTGCGCGTCCTCGCCGACGCCTACGCCAGGATCCGCGCCGCCCGGCCCGGCGCGACCCTCACCCTCGCGGGCGAGGGCCCGGAGCGGGACGCGCTCGAGCCGCTGTTCCCCCCCGGGACCTTCTGCGGCCTCCTCGACCAGGAGGCGCTCGCCGACCTCTTCGCCCGTTCGTCCCTCTTCGTGTGGCCGGCGATCGACGAGCCCTTCGGTTTCGCGTTCCTGGAGGCGCAGGCGGCGGGATTGCCGGTGGTCGGCGGCCGCTCGCCCGGCGTGGTGGACATCGTCAGGGACGGCGAGACCGGCATCCTCGTCGACCCCGGCGACCCGGACGCCATCGCCGGGGCGGTCCTGTCGCTCCTCGACGATCCGGCGCGGCTCGCGGCGATGTCCCGCAACGCCGCCGCGTTCGCGGCCGCGAACGACCTCGCCGCCGGCCTCTCGCGTCTCACGGAGCTGATGAAGCGGGCGGCGATGGTGGGCGCGCGCCCATGACCGGAGCGACACCGCCCGCAGCAGCACCGCCCGCAGCAACACGGCCCGGCGCGGTCGGCGGCGGGGCGACCCGTGCCGTCATCTGGGTCCAGCACCTTCTCGGCACCGGACACACCGTGCGCGCGGCGGCGATCGCGCACGCGCTTGCGGCGCGCGGGACCGAGGTCACCCTCGTCCTCGGCGCGACGCCGCCGCCGACGCTCGATCTTCACGGCCTCCGCGTCGCCCGGCTCGAGCCGGTGGTGGCGACGGACGCCACCTTCGCCACCATCGCGACCGCCGGCGGCGTCGCCTACCGCGACATCGCGGCGAGCCGCGCCGCGGCGTTTGCGCAGGTCGTGGACACGGTCCGCCCGGACATCCTGCTCCTCGAGACCTTCCCACTCGGACGGCGCGCCTTCGCGGCCGAGATCCTTCCCGTCCTCGAGGCGCTTCCGGTGCCGCGCCCGCTGGTCGCCGCGTCCGTGCGCGACGTCCTTGTGAAGAAGTCCGCCGGCAAGGCCGCCGCGATGACGGACCTCGCCCGCGCCACCCTCGACATCGTGCTGGTCCACGCCGACCCGCGGTTCGTGACGCTGGCCGACAGCTTCCCCGCCGCGGCCGCCATCGAGGACATGATCCGCTACACCGGCTTCGTCCACAGCACGGCCGCGCCCGACGACGGCGGCACCGACGGCGCGGGGGAGGCGATCGTCTCCTGCGGCGGCGGTGCGGTCGGCCGGGCACTGGTGGAGGCGGCCATCGGTGCGGCGGCGCAGGGTCCCTCGCTCCAATGGCGCATCCTCGTCCCCCGGGGCCTCATGCCGCTGCTGCCGGAGTGGCGGGCCGCGGCGCCGGGCAACGTCCTCCTGGAGCCGAACCGGCCGGACTTCCGGGCGCTTCTCGGCCGCGCGGCGATCTCGATCAGCCAGGCCGGCTACAACACCGCGCTCGACGTCCTGGCGGCGGGCGTCCGGGCCATCTTCGTGCCGTTCGCGGCGCACGACGAGACCGAGCAGACCGACCGCGCCCGCGCCCTCGCCGCGAGGGGTCTCGCGGCGGTGATCGCCGAGCGGGACCTGACGGCGTCGCGCCTCGCCGGGGCGGTTGCGAGCGCCATGGCCGCCCCGCCGCCCGCCCGCCCCGAGATCGACCTCGACGGTGCCGCCCGGTCGGCGGACATCCTCGTCGCGGAGGCCGCATGCAGGCGCTGAGGCTTCTGGAGCGGGCGTTCGACGCCGCCGCCGACACCGGCCGCCGGGTCGAGGTCTGGTGGCGCGACGACGACGCGGTGGTGATCGGCCCGCGGCTGGAACGCATGGTGGCCCTCGCCGAGCGCACCGGCGCCAGGGTCGCGCTCGCGGTGATCCCGGCCGACGTCCACTCCCATCTCCTCGCGTGGTGCGAGCGGCGGGTCGACGTGGTGCAACACGGCGCGGCGCACCGCAACCACCAGGCCTCGGGCAAGAAGGCGGAGCTGGGCGATGCCCGTCCGCTGGAGGAGATCGTCGAGGAGCTGGTCGCCCTGCGTGCCCGCCTCGAGGGGCCGAGCTTCGTTCCCGTGATGGTGCCGCCCTGGAACCGGATGCGCCCCGATCTCGCCGCCGCGCTGCGGGACGCGGGCTACCGCGGCGTGTCGCGGTTCGGCGAGGGGGAGGCGTTCGAGCCGATCCGGCGGGTCGACACGCACATCGACCCGATCGCCTGGCGCGGCGACCGCTCGCTCGCGCCTGACGAGGCGCTGGCGGCGATGGTGACACGGGGGCTTGCGGTCGGCGGCCCGATCGGTCTTCTGACGCATCACGCGGTGGAGACGGATGCTGTGGTCGATTTCGTGGCGCGGTTCGCAAGTCTGGTGGCAAGGCACCCCGGGGCGGTCTGGACCGACGCGGCCCGGCTGTTCGCGTCATGACGGCGCCGGGACCGTTCACCCCGATCGAGGACATCGGCCACCTGAGGGGCGCGCTGTTCGGCCTCGACTTCGGGACGAAGACCATCGGCATCGCGGTGTCCGACGAGGGCTGGCGCATCGCGACCCCGCTGCACACGATCCGCCGCACCAAGTTCAAGGCGGACTCGACCGCGCTCCTCGACCTCGCCACGCGCTACAACGTGACCGCCTTCGTCGTCGGCCTGCCGCTCAACATGGACGGCACGTCCGGCCCGCGGGCGCAGTCGACGCGCGACTTCGCGCGCAACATGGCCAAGCTCTCGGAGCGGCCGATGGTGGCGTGGGACGAGCGGTGGTCGACGGTGGCGGCGGAGCGGGCGCTGATCGAGACGGACACGTCACGCGCCAAGCGCCGCGAATCCATCGACAAGATGGCGGCGACGATCATCCTGCAGGGCGCGCTGGACCGCCTGAGGGCCCTCGATTACCCGATCAGGGGCTAATTTCTCCGGAAGGGCTGCGGCGGGGTCAAGTGGCCGCCCGGAGCCACGCGCAGCCCGCGAGGGCGAGCATGGCGAGGACGGCCGCTTGACGCCGTCGTGGCCCGGAGCAGCCTTGAGAGGAGGGTCGCGGCGGCCGGACGCGCAAGCGGCCGTCCGTCCCGAACCTCTGCCCGTCGGCGAGACGGGGAGGAGCACGAGGAGGGGAACCCCTCCTCGTCTTCGGGCCGGGGCGCGGATCGCCGGCCCGGCGCCGGTTCGATCCGAGGCGCGCCCCGTCAGTTGGCGAACTTGAAGAGGATCACGTCGCCGTCGTGGACGCGGTAGTCCTTGCCTTCGTCGCGGGCCTTGCCGGCTTCCTTCGCCGCCACTTCGCCGCCGAGGCCGATGTAGTCGTCGTAGGCGATGGTCTGGGCGCGGATGAAGCCCTTCTCGAAGTCGGTGTGGATCACGCCGGCGGCCTGCGGGGCGAGGGTGCCGTCGCGGATCGTCCAGGCGCGGGCCTCCTTCGGGCCGGCGGTGAAGTAGGTGATGAGGTCGAGGAGGCCGTAGCCGGCGCGGATGAGCCGGTCGAGCCCCGGCTCCTCCAGGCCGAGTGTCTCCAGGTACTCGGTCTGCTCCTCCGGGTCGAGCTGGGCGATCTCGGCCTCGATGGCGGCGGAGATGACGACCGACGCCGCGCCCTGCTTCTTCGCCATCTCGGCGGCGCGCTCGGAGATCGCGTTGCCGGTGGCGGCCGAGCCTTCGTCGACGTTCAGCACGTAGAGGAGGGGCTTGCCGGTGAGGAGGTTCAGCATCTTGAACGGGCGCCGCTCCTCGTTGGAGAGCTCCAGCTCGCGCGCGGGCCGGCCTTCCTGGAGGAGGGCGATGACCTTGTCCATCAGATCGACGTCGGCCCTGGCCTCCTTGTCGCCGCCCTGGGCGCGCTTGCGCAGGTTGGTGACGCGGCGCTCGAGGCTCTCGAGGTCGGCGAGCATCAGCTCGGTCTCGACGGTCTCGGCGTCGGCGACCGGGTCGATGGAGCCGGCGACATGGGTGATGTCGTCATCCTCGAAGCAGCGCAGCACGTGGGCGATGGCGTCGACCTCGCGGATGTTGGCGAGGAACTGGTTGCCGAGGCCCTCGCCCTTGGAGGCGCCCCGTACGAGGCCGGCGATGTCGACGAAGGTGAGGCGCGTCGGAACGATGTTGGCGGACTTGGCGACCGCCGCGATCCGGGTGAGGCGCGGATCCGGGACGGCGACGTCACCGGTGTTCGGCTCGATGGTGCAGAACGGATAGTTGGCCGCCTGCGCCGCCGCCGTCTTCGTCAATGCGTTGAACAGCGTTGACTTGCCGACGTTCGGCAGGCCGACGATGCCGCATTTGAAACCCATGGCTTACTTCCTGAGAAGGTTGGCGAGCGCGGCGAAGGGGCCGGACGCGGTGGTGTCGGTGCCGCGCTCGGGCGCGGGTTTCGGGCTCGGTGCCGCGGCGGGCGTCTCCTCGCCGGCGGTCTCCGCCTTGCCGGCGGCGGCCTTCTCGGCCTCGGCACGGGCGGCGGAGCGCGCGGCGCGGCGGGCGGCGCCGGTGGACCTGGCGCCTTCGCCGAGGCGCAGATGCACCTTGGAGGCGAACTTGGCGTCGTCGCCCGTGGCGAGGAGGGGGGCCTCCTCGGCAAAGGCGGTCAGCATCGGCTCCAGCCAGTCCTGGTCGGCCTTGGGAAAGTCCTTGAGGACGTAGCCGGGGACCAGCTCCTTGCGGCCGGGGTGGCCGACGCCGATGCGAAGGCGGCGGTAACCGTCCTTCAGCAGCGAGGACAGGGACTTGAGGCCGTTGTGGCCGCCGGTCCCGCCGCCGGTCTTCATCTTGAACTTGCCCGGTGGCAGGTCGATCTCGTCGTGGACGATGATGATGTCCGACAGGTCGACCTTGTAGAACCGCGCCGCTTCCGCGACGGCGTGGCCGGAGAGGTTCATGAAGGTGGTCGGCTTCATGAGGAGGACGCGCGTGCCGTCGATGGTGGCTTCGGCGACCTCGCTCTGGAACTTGGTGCGCCAGGGGGCGCCGTTCCACCGGTCGTGCAGGCGGTCGACCGCCATGAACCCCACGTTGTGGCGGTTCATGGCGTATTCCTTGCCGGGGTTCCCGAGGCCGACGATGAGCTTCAGCATGGGGTAACCCCGGTTCGATTACTCGCTGTCGCTCTCGGCGGCGCCTTCGCCACCCTCGGCGGACTCGTCGGCGCCTTCGGCTTCACCCTCGGCACCCTCTTCCGTCTCCTCCTCCTCGACCGGCTCGGCGACCGGCGCGGTGATGGTGGCGATCGGGAACGGCTCGTCGGTGGTGAAGTTCACGCCGGACGGCAGGGTGACCTGGTCGGACATGACGTGCGCGCCGATCTCGAGCCCGGCGATCGAGACTTCGATGTGCTCGGGAATCGCGGTGGCGCCGGCTTCGACGGTCAGGGTGTGGTGGACGAGGTTGAGGACGCCGTCCTGCTGGGTGAGGCCGGGGCACTCGTCCTCGCCGACGATGGCGACCGGAACGTCCACGGTGACGCGCGAGCGGGCGGTGACGCGCAGGAAGTCGACGTGGAGCAGGCGCTCGCGGACCGGGTCGCGCTGGTAGTCGCGGGCCAGGACCTGGACCTTCTTGCCGCCGACGTCGAGCGTCCAGACGTGGGTCTTGAAGCCGCCTGCGTAGAGCGCCATCGAGGTGGGCTTCCACGGGATCGCGATCGCGACCGGCGGTTCGTTGTTGCCGTAGATCACGGCGGGAATCATATCGGTTCGCCTCAGTGCGCGCGCGGCCCCCTTGCCCGTCCGTTCGCGCACTTCGGCCTTCAGCTCGAAGCCTGCGGCCATCGTACTCTCCTTCGGTGTTGGAACGATGCCGGAGGCTGTCGTCAGCGCCGGCATCCGCGCACAGGTGCGCGTCCCGCCTCCAGGGGTGCGGGCGAGGGGGGTATAAGGTTGACGGAGCGCAAACACAAGAGGGCGAGGGCGCGCCAGCAGCCATGCCGGGCGTCCGCCGAACGGTCAGGCGGCGATCCTAGCGCCCGCGCCGGATTTGGCAAAGCCCCTCCCGCCGCCCGGGATCGGCGCGGATCGGCCTTGCCGGCCGGTCGCCGTCAGCGGGTGTCGAGGCGGAATTTCAGGAACCGGGCGCCGGCGTGCTCGACCGTCCCGACCGGCGCGGCACCGATCCGCCTAAGCGCGCCGAGGTGCCTGCGCGACGGGGGGAGGAGGAAGGTCACGTAAGGGATCCTGGCGTCGGACCTGGCGATTGCGAGGGCCTTCCGGGTGACCGGAAGGCCGAGTCCGAAGCGGTCCGGCCGGAGGACGAGCCCGTAGTCCCACTCGTCGCCCTCCCTCTGGAAGCCACCCCAGCCGACATAGGCGCCGCCGGCGAGAATCCCCCAGTGGCCGAGCCCGTCGCGCGTCCAGCACGCTTCCTTCGCGGCGACGAACCCGGCGAGCCGGGCCTCGTCCCAGGCGAAGTCGAGGAGCGGCATGTGCCGTGCGACGCGCGGGTCGGACATGTGGGCGATGATCTCGCCGGCCGGCACGTCCGGCAGGCGGACGAAGGTGATCTCGGGCGGCACGGGCCGGGGCTCGGCTCGGGATGACGCAGGTGACGCGGCAGGGGGCATGGCGCGGTATCGGTTCACGGCCGGCGCAGGTGGGCCGTGCGCGCCGCGGGGGTCAAGCGGGTGAGGCGCGCAGGGGGGTCACGTTCGGGTGTGCGTCCGGCGGCCGCCCGGCTGCGGCGGCGTCCTGACGTCAGGCGATCGCGGCGCGGCGGACCGAGAGGTCGATGGGCCGGTCGGGGATGATGATCTCGAAGCTCGCGCCGGTGGGCGCGTCGATCAGCGTCAGGCTGCCGCCGTGGGCGCGCACGAGCTCGGCGGAGATGGCGAGGCCGAGCCCGGTGCCGCCCCGGCGCCCGTTGCCCTTGAACGGCTGGAAGAGGCTCTGCTTCACCTTGGCGGGAATCCCGGGCCCCGTGTCGGAGACGACGATGCGAACGACCGATCCCGACCGCTCGGCGGCGATGGCGAGGCGGCGCACCACGCTGTCGTGGTCGCTCGACTCCAGCGCCTCCATGGCGTTGCGGCACAGGTTCATGAGGACGCGGTAGAGCTGGTCCGGGTCCGCGTCGACCTCGATCTCATGCTCGATGATGATGCGGAAGTCGATGTTGGGGTGCGTGTCGAGGCCGAGGATCTCGCCGACGTCGGCGGCGAGATGGTGGAGGTCGACGAGACGGCGGCTCGGCGGCGCCTCGCCCGCGCGCCCGTAGGCGAGCACGCCGGAGGTGTAGCCGACGGCACGGTCGAGCGCGCGCACCAGCTTGGGGACGAACCGCTGCACGGTCGGGTCCTGCACCATCGCGAGGCGGTCGGAGAAGAGCTGCGCCGAGGCGAGGAGGTTCCTGAGGTCGTGGTTGATCTTGGAGACCGCCATGCCGAGCTCGGCGAGGCGGCGCCGCTCGATCATCGTGTCGCAGAGCTGGTGCTGCATGGCGGCGAGGCTCCGCTCGGCCTCGCCCAGCTCGTCGGTGCGGCCGGAGGGGATGATGGTGCGGCTCGTGTCCTCGGGGTCGGTGGCGAAGTCGATCATCGCGTCGGCGAGGCGGCGGACCGGCCGCACGAAGAGCCAGCGCAGCGACATGTAGACGAGGATCGCCGTGACGATGGAGATGACGAGCGACAGGGCGAGGATGTTCCAGGAGTAGGCGAGCATCGCCTGCCGCAGCGGCGTCTCCTCCAGGATGATGTCGACCTCCTCGTCGAGGCCGTCCGGCATCGCGGTGACGCGGATGATGCGTCCGTTGGGGGCGAACAGCGTGTCGAATGCGGAGACGATGGACTGGAAGATCGTCTCGTTGCCGAGCTCGATGTGCCGGTCGACGCTGGTGGGCGGCATCGCCATCGCGAGGAGGCGGCGCCGATTCCCCTCGCGGTGGGAGATCGCGATGGTGTTGGTCGCGGTCAGAAGGCGCAGCTTGAGGCCTTCGGGGACGTTCGGCGTCTCGGCGATGATCGCGGCCGCGACGGAGGCGTTGCGGTGCGCATCGCGCAGCCAGTTGTTGCGGTAGTTGGCGATCGACGGAACGAAGATGAAGATTTCCGACACCATGACGAACACGATCGTCAGGACGAGAAGTTTCGTCCCCAACGATGCGCGTGCCGGGACACGCTCCGTTTTCGTCATCATCATGGCCATGGCCCGCCCACCTTAGACCAGCGTGCCCCGTCTCGGCATCTCATTGTTGGTAATTGCACAATGCCGAGCGATGTGCGTGGCCGGAAGGTCTCACACGCGCTTCAGAAAGGCGAGTAGGGACCGGACCCACTTCTTATCGAGCTTTTTGCCGAAATAAAGTGTCGCGGCCCGTTTGCCGGCTTCGGAGAGGGTCGGGTAGGCGGGGGTGAACGAGGCGATCGTCGCCGGCGACACCTTTGCGGCGAGGGCGAGGGCGTAGGTGGCGACGATGTCGCCCGCCGTCGGGGCGACGACGGTCGCGCCGAGGAGCTTGCCGCGCCCGCTGAGGACGAGCTTCACGAAGCCCTCGGTCGCCGCGTCGGCGCGCGCGCGGTCGTTGCCGGAGAGGGGGGCGACCCAGGCCTCGGCCTTCGGGTCGGCGGCGCGGGCCTCCGCCTCGGTCAGGCCGACCTGGGCGAGCTCGGGGCTCGTGTAGGTGCAGCGGGGCATCAGCGCCGGGTCGTACGTGACCGGCATGCGGAAGACGATCGACTTCACCGCGAGGCTCGCCTGGTGGCCGGCGACGTGGGTGAACTGCAGCCCGCCGGTGACGTCGCCGATGGCATAGATGCGCTTGTTGGAGGTGCGCATCCGCCTGTCGACGGTGATCCCCTTCGCCGTCGCCGCGACGCCCGCCGCGTCGAGGCCGAGGTCGAGGTTGGGGCGGCGGCCGACGGCGACCAGGATGGCCTCGGCGGTGACGGCGCGTCCGTCCGACAGGTGCAGCGTCTTCTCGTCGCCCGAGCGGGTGCAGCGGGCGACCGTCGCTCCCTCTATCAGGTTCACCCCCTCGGCGGTCATCGCGCGGCGCACGACGTCGGCGGCCTCCGGGTCCTCCTTCGAGAGGATGGTGGCGCCTTCCACCACCGTCACCGCGGCGCCGAGGCGGTGGATCGCCTGCGCCATCTCGCAGCCGATCGGTCCGCCGCCGATGATGGCGAGGCGCGCGGGGAGGGCGGTGAGGTCGAACAGCGTCTCGTTGGTGAGGGGATCGCACTCGGCGAGGCCCTCGATGGGGGGCACGACGGGGCTGGAGCCGGTGGCGACGACGAATCGTCGCGCCCGGATCGTCCGTCCGCCCGCCTCGAGCACGTCCGGCCCCGTGAACCGCGCGCTCGCCTGGATCACGGTCACGCCGAGCCCCTCGAACCGCTCCACCGAATCGTGCGGCGCGATGCCGTCGATGACGTCATGGACATGCCGGTGCACGGCGCCGTAGTCCACCGACGGGGCGGCGTGGACGCCGAGGCCCGCACCGGCGCGGGCGGCGTGGGCGTGCCGCGCCGCGGCGATCAGCGCCTTGGAGGGCACGCAGCCGTAGTTGAGGCAGTCCCCGCCCATCTTGCCGCGCTCGATGAGGACGACGCTCTGTCCGAAGGTCGCCGCGGCGGCGGCCACCGTGAGCCCGGCGGAGCCGGCGCCGATGACGGCGATGTCGTAGGGTGTCTCGCTCAACGGGCCGCCCCCTTCGCCTTGCGCCAGCGCTTCAGCGCCACCGGGATCAGCGCCGCGACCGACAGCGCGACGATCGCGGCGATGACGCCGGGCGTGAGGAGGGCGCCGAGCTCGATCTGGCACGTCCCCGCGTCGGCGCAGCCGGGGTTGGCCCGCTCCTGCGCTGCGATCAGCCCGCCGAGGCTGTCGCCCACCAGCGTGTAGGCGAAGGTCCCCGGAATGATCCCGACGGCGGTGGCGATGACGTAGACGCGCAGCGGCACGTCGAAGATCGCCGGCGCGACATTGACGAGCCAGAAGGGAAAGAGCGGGACGAGGCGCAGGAAGAGAAGGTAGTTGAAGGCGTTCTCGTTGAAGCCTTCGGTGAAGCGCTGCGCGAACCGTCCGGCCCGCTCGCGCAGGACGCCGCCGAGCGAGCTCTTTGCGGCGAGGAAGATGACGGTCGCGCCCGCGGTGGCCGCGACCACCGTCAGCGCCGTGCCGAGGACGGCGCCGAAGAGGAAGCCGCCGACGATGGTGATGAGGCTCGCCCCCGGAAACGACACCGCCACGGCGAGCGCGTAGATGCCGAGGTAGGCGGCGACGGTGGCGGCGAGATTGTCCTCCAGCGCCTCCCGCAGCCGCTCGTTGTTGCGGATGATGGCATCGAGCGAAATGTAGTCGTTGAGGCCCGCCGCGTAGAACGCCGCCATCGCCGCCGCGAGCAGGATCAGGGGCCACAGCCGTCGCAGCGACAGCCGGGCCGGGCGATCGGCCGCCGGGGGGGCTGCCGGGACTGAAGCTGCCGGGGAGGGGGCTCCAGAGGGGGCGGGCGGCGCCGGCCGGTCGGACGGTCGCCGGTCGGGCGGGCCGGCCGCCACGGTTTCCCCGGCCGCCGTATCCCTGGCGACGGTCTCCTTGCCGGTTCGTCCCCCGGGCCGATCCGCCGGCGTCGCGTGCCCGGTGTCCGGATGCGGGCCTTTCGCGGGGCCGGGGTCCAGAGCGCCGTCGTTGTGTTGCCGGGTGGGGTGCGCCATCAGCCCTTCGGTGTCTATAAATCCTGCTCTGCCGGTAGACGTAGCGAGGTCGTCCCCCCGTTGCGAGGTGGAGCCGGCCTCAAGGTTGCGTGACCACAGAATGGTTCCCTCGCGCGCAGGGGTGTCGTTGACACTGCGGGTCGGCGTTCATATAGAGGCATGAGACAGGGGGCCGAGCGCTCCCTTTTTCATTGTTCCGACGGGAGGGATGCGGCCGCGCTGGGGATTGGCGCTGCGGTGGCCACCGTCGTCAGGCGAGGCGGTCATGACCAAACGCACCTATCAACCCTCCAAGCTCGTCCGCAAGCGTCGGCACGGTTTCCGGGCTCGTATGGCCACCAAGGGTGGTCGCTCGGTGATCAACGCGCGCCGCGCGAAGGGCCGCAAGAAGCTGTCCGCCTGAGCAATCCGGCGAGACTGAAGCGACGGTCCGAGTTCAAGGCCGTCGCAAAAGGCGTTCGAGTTCATAAACCCGGTTTTACACTGCAGGCGCGTCGACGTGACGAGGCAAATGAGGCAGTGTCCGGGCCGCGGGTCGGCTTCACGGTTACGAAGAAAGTCGGCAATGCGGTGGTGCGCAACCGTATCAAGCGGCGGCTGCGCGCAATTGCGTCCGAAATTCATGATGAATTCGACAGCGCCACCGACTATGTGATCGTGGCACGCCGGGAGGCACTCGGCGAGCCGTTCGCCGACCTCGGCGAAGAGCTCAGACAGGCGCTCGGCGCAGCGGGCGCGAAACTCGACCGACCAGAGGTCCGAAAGAGAGCGTAATGGGCGAAAATCGCAACATGTTCCTCGCCATCGGCCTGTCGCTGGCGGTGATCGTCTTGTGGCAGTTCTTCTTCATCCAGCCGCAGATGGAGGCTCAGCGTCAGGCCGAGCAGGAACAGCAGATCGTCGCCCAGCAGACCGACCAGGCCACCGACAATGCCGGTACCACCGCGCCCGGCAGCGACATTCCGTCCGCCCCGCGCGCCGACGGTGCCGACGTCCCGCAGGCGCAGACGCCCGGCGGCGACACCACCACGGCCGACGCGCCGCGCGTGCCGATCGCGACGCCCAGCGTCGACGGCTCGATCAACCTCGCGGGCGGCCGCCTCGACGACCTGAAGCTGCGCAACTACCACGTCACGCCGGACCCCTCGTCCGACGAGGTGGTGCTGCTGGCCCCCGCCGGCACCGCGCAGCCCTATTTCGTCGAGACCGGCTGGGTCCCCGCCTCGGGCCAGGACATCGCCGTCCCGACCTCCGCGTCCGTGTGGAGCCTCGTCACCGGCGAGAAGCTGACCACCGACACGCCGGTCACCATCGAATGGGACAACGGCGCGGGCGTCGTCTTCCGCCGCAACATCTCGGTCGACGACCACTACATGTTCACGATCGAGCAGACGGTGCAGAACAACACCGATCAGCCGATCGCCCTTCACCCCTACAGCCGCGTGCGGCGTGAGGGCGACATTCCGACGCTGGGCTACTTCATCCTGCACGAGGGCTTCATCGGCGTCCTCGGCGAGGAGGGCCTCGTCCAGGAGAAGTACAAGGCCGTTTCGGAGGAGGGGACGCAGAACCTCGCCCGCTCCGACTCCGGCTGGCTCGGCATCACCGACAAGTACTGGGCGACGACCGTCATCCCGGACCCGGGCACGACGTTCAACCCGCGCTTCCTCTACCGTTCGCTGAACGGCACGCCGGCCTACCAGGCCGACTACCTCGCCGACGCCGTGACCGTCGCGCCGGGCGAGGCGACCGCCATCACGAACCGCGTGTTCGCCGGCGCGAAGAAGACCCGCCTCATCCAGTCCTACGAGGAATCCCTCGGCATCGATCGCTTCAACCTGCTGATCGACTGGGGCTGGTTCTACTTCATCACCAAGCCGATGTTCTATCTGCTGGACTGGATCCAGAGCGTCGTCGGCAACTTCGGCGTCGCGATCCTGATCACGACGGTTCTCGTCAAGCTCCTGTTCTTCCCGCTGGCCCAGCGCGCCTACACCTCCATGGCGAAGATGAAGGCCCTGCAGCCGAAGATCAAAGACATGCAGGAGCGGTACAAAGACGACCGCGTGAAGCAGCAACAGGCGATGATGGAGCTGTACAAGAAGGAGAAGGTGAACCCGCTCGCCGGGTGTATCCCGATCGTCATCCAGATCCCCGTCTTCTTCTCGCTCTACAAGGTCATCTTCGTCTCCATCGAGATGCGGCACGCGCCCTTCTTCGGCTGGATCAACGACCTCAGCGCACCGGATCCGACGACGGTCTTCAACCTCTTCGGCCTGCTGCCCTACGACCCGATGATGATCCCGATGGTCGGCAGCTTCCTGCACATCGGCGTCTGGCCGCTCATCATGGGCTGCACGATGTGGCTGCAGATGAAGATGAACCCGACGCCGCCGGACCCGACCCAGGCCATGATCTTCAACATCATGCCGATCTTCTTCACCTTCCTCCTCGCCTCCTTCCCGGCGGGTCTGGTGATCTACTGGGCGTGGAACAACTCGCTCTCGGTGCTGCAGCAGTACGTGATCATGCGGCGCCACGGGGTGAAGGTGGAGCTGTGGGGCAACATCGCGTCGATCTTCCGGCGCGGCCAGAAGAAGAAGAGCGCCACCTGAGCGGGCCCGACGATACCCCGGCGACGCCCCCCGCGTCGCCGGCTCCTGCGCCCGGCGCGCAGGACGCGCCCGGTCAGGCTCAGCCTGAGCCGGGCTTTTCGGCTGACGTAACCGGTGCGGCGCCGGACGCAGGCGCGGCGCCCGATCCCGAGGCCGCCGAGGCGCTGGAAGCCGGTCGCGTCCTCTTCGCCGGGGACTGGGTGTTTACCCGCGCCTGCCACTCCATCAAGCATCTGCCGGCGTCCGGCCCGGTGGAAGTCGCCTTCGCCGGCCGCTCCAACGTCGGCAAGTCCTCCCTCCTCAACGCGCTGGTCGGGCAGAAGCAGCTCGCCCGCTCGTCCAACACGCCCGGCCGCACCCGCGCGCTCAACCTCTTCGCGCGGTCCGACGGTGTCGGGCCCGTGGTCGTCGACATGCCGGGCTACGGCTACGCCAAGGCCCCCAAGGCCGAGGTCGCGGCCTGGACCGCGCTCGTCTTCGACTACCTGCGCGGCCGACCGAACCTTGCCCGCGTCTACCTCCTCATCGACGCCCGCCACGGCCCCAAGCCGGTGGACATCGAGGCGATGGGGGTGATGGACGAGGCCGCCATCTCCTACCAGGCGGTGCTGACGAAGTGCGACAAGGCGGGTTCCGCCAGTGCCGCGTCGATCAAGGCCACGGAAGACGCCCTGCGCCGCCGCCCGGCCGCGCACCCCGAGGTGCTGCTGACCTCCTCGGCCAAGGGCGACGGCATCGCGGAGCTGCGCGCCGCCATCGCGACGCTCGCCGCCGAGCGCGGCTGACCCCCACTCCCGCGCCGCGAGCTGGTGGCACCGGGCTCGCTAGCCAGGCACCGGCTTGTGAGAAGGGTTGACCGGCCGCGCCCTCGCGCTCCGGTTGACGCGGGGAAGGGGGCGCGTCAGCCTGTGGCGGTCTCGCTCAGGATCCCGCGTCATGCGCATCACCGCCGCCATCGTCCTCGCCCTCGGCGGAGCCGTCATCGCCTCGCCGGCGGCGGCGACCTCCGGATGGGGCTGCTACCGGCCGAACGTCGGCCCGTCCGACCCCCTCAACGTGCGGGCGAGCCCGACCTCGTCGTCCGCCGTGGTCACCGCGGTCGACTGGAACGGGGAGTACATCATCGCCCTCGACGCACCGAACCTCGCCAACGCTGACCTCTTCCAGGTGCACCAGGCGGAGTTCTCGGTGTGCACGCCGTCGAACCTGCCGCTCGGCGCGCGCTGGTGCCCGGTGAAGCTGTTCGGGGGCGACACCACGCTGGCCGGCTGGCTGAAGCGCCGCTTCGTCGACCACAACGAGTGCCCCTGAGCCGAGCGTCGCGGCACCCGGCGCCGTCGATGCACTAAAGCGCGGCTTTCGTTGCGCCTTCACCACAGTGAGCGCAGGCCGGCCCGCACTGCCGTTGCGGACAACACCTTTGGGTTGTTGTTTCGGGCAGGAAAACTCAATCTCGGCGTGAGATGAGCCTTTGGTGACCTCCCATGCCGTGCCTTCGCATCATCGCCGCGGCCCCGCTCTGCCTCGTCCTTGTGGGCTGCAACACCGCCGACCTCGGCCTCTTCAAGGCGAAGGAGCCGGAGGCCGTCTACGTCGAGGTGCCGATCTACATCAAGGGTCCGCCGACCGCCTGGCAGAAAGAGGCGATCATCGGCTACGTCCGCAACGAGTTCCGCGACCCCTATTCGATCCGCGACGCGGAGATCTCCGCCTACGGCATGCAGGCCGAGAGCTCGACCCGCGAGCGGACCATCGTATGCGTTCAGCTCAACGCGAAGAACGGCTATGGCGGCTACGCCGGCCGCCAGATCGTGCAGTTCGAGCTCGGCCCGCGCAGCGTCCGCTCCGCCAGCGAGGACCACGCGCAGTGCACCGAGATGAACGGCCGCGGCCTCAGCTACCAGCCCTTTCCCGAGCTCGAAAATCTCGGCCGCCTCTGACGAGCAGCCGACCCGGCGGGCCGAAGCGGGACGCGTGCGCCGCGCAGGCGGCCCCCACGGAGGCACGGCACCTGGGGGGCCCGGTTGAGTGCTGCGGCAAGGCGGCGCCTTGATCGCTGCCCGGCGGGGTCGACATTTGCGCTCATGCTTAATCATGCCCTGATTGCGACTCTCGCGCTTTTCGGCCTCGGCGGGGCCGCCAGCGCCGATCTCGACACGAGCGGGCGCTGGAGCGAGGCGGCGGTCCGACCCGTCGACGCCCCGGTCCGGAGCTCCAGCCCCTTCAGCCTCAGTGACGCGGCAGGGGGCGAGGCGCCGCCGCAGGCCGCGTCGGTCGACTTCTACCCCGCCGTCGGGGCGAGCGCCGGGAACCCGGCCCCGGCGGCGATCCTCCTGCACGGAGCCGGCGGCGTCAGCGGCAACCGCGAGGGCCGCTACGCGCGCGAGCTGGCGGGGCAGGGCGTTGCCGTCGCCGTCATCGACGTCTTCGGCCCGCGCGCCGGCGGCGGCTTCATCGAGCGGCTGATGACGACGACGGAGGCGATGGCGCTCGCCGACGCCTTCGCGACGCTCGCCTGGCTCGACGGCCGGCCCGACGTCGACGCCGGCCGCACCGCGCTGATCGGCTTCTCCTACGGCGGCATGTCCTCGATCTACGCCGCCTACCGGCAGGTGGTCGAGACCTACGCCCCGCCGCTGCCGTTCGCCGCGCACGTCTCCTTCTACGGGCCCTGCGTCGCGCGCTTCTCCGACCCGACGACCACCGGCGCGCCGGTCCTGATGCTGTGGGGCGAGCAGGACGCGATCATGGATCCCGAGGCGTGCGGCGCGCTGGCGGACGACCTGCGCGCCGGCGGCTCCGACGTCACCGTGCGCCGCTACGATGCGCGTCACCGCTGGGACGGTGCCTCGCGCCAGTGGCGGGCGCCGACGCACATCGCCGACTGCCGCTTCACCGTGGGGCCGGACAATACGGTGCGCGACGACTTCTCGGCCCTGCCGATGGTCAACGCCGCGACGCGGGCGACGATCCTGGCGCTGTGCGCCAACCGAGACGGCTACCTGATCGGCGGCGACGAGGCCGTCCGCGTCCGCTCCAACGCCGACCTCGCCACCTTCCTCAACCCCATCCTGTTCCCCCGCGCCGCCGACTGACGCCGCCCCGGCCCTCCGGGGTGAGGTGGATGGCGCGATGGGCCTGCCGTTGTTCCGCCAGTCGTGGGCGACATGCGGTCGGGGAAGGATGGCCGACGCGCGGCGTGCGTGTCTGGCCCGTTTGGACCGGAACGTCTTTCGCCGGGGGTCTTAGCCCGCCGCGGAGGGGCCTGGACGTTGCGGGCCAAGGAAGGGACCCGCTGCACTCGGGCGGTACCGTCTCGCACCTTGGGGACGGCCGACCGCGATCCTCCGGAGCGTGGTTCGCGAGGGGGGAGAACCGATCGCAATCGGTTCGGATCGTCGCTTGCGGGAAGTGATGACCGATCGCGCCACATTCGAGCGTCGCTGGCGAGGGGCATGGTCCAATCGCGACAGGCACGAGACGTCTTTCGCGAGGGGAGGTTCTGTCGCGATCGGTTCGAGGCATCCTCCGCATGGTGGGGGCGATCGCGGCAACTCGATGTGCCCTCCGCAAGAGATGCTGAGTCTTTCTGCACGTTGGATCGGTCGCCAAGTGGCGGTTCCGTCTTGCGATCGGCTTGAAGCGGCGTTCGCGAGGAGGGACGCGCTTCGCAACGGCGGGCGAACGATTTCACACGAGTGCAGGCGTCACTCGGCAAAAAGGTCGTTCATTCGAGGAGCAGGTGCGCGCAGCTCGACCGGCGAGAGCGCAACGAGTGATCTGTCCTGTAAGCGCCGACACCGATGCTCGGCTTTCAATGCCGGAAGCTCGAGCGCGGGACGGCTGCGCGTATGCCCGACGACGCTTCCGCGGCAGATGGCCGAGCGAGTTGCCGGGCCTGAAGCCGATCGTTCGGTACGAAAGCGCACGGGCTGTACTCGACGGCGCTTCGACGCTCGGTAACCCGGTACGGCGTTTGGCATCACCGGGACGCGACGTAACGTGCTCCGGCGCCGGCGCCCGTCAGAGGTCGGACCCTCATGCACTCCGCTCGCCATCGGAATCGGCATTCGGAGATCTGTACGGATGAGTCCGGGACGGGATGACGAGACGACAGCACGCTGGTGTCGGTCGTCGGAGGGCGTAACCGGATGCTGGCGGTCCCGGCGACTGCCGCGCCGGACGCGGATGGTGCCGGAGACGCAAGGCCTCAATTCACAGAGGCAGGGCCGGGCGTGGGACCTCGTGACCACCGCGCGCCGGCCCATTGCGCGGCGCGCGACGGTCTTTTCGGGCCGCCGGGCTCAGCTTGTGCGGCGGAATCGGCTCCGTCTCAGTTCGCCGGGGCGGGCTTCGCGACGCGGCAACGGCCGTCGTACACACGCCAGCGATCGTACCCGTCGATGCAGACGTAGACGTTCCAGGTGAGGCCAACGAAGCCCGAGTCCTCTTCGACGAAGTAGTACGCGCGGGCCTGGTCGCCGTTGTCGAGGACCACGGTCGCCTCGCAATAGCGGCGGACCAGCGGGCTCGGGTTGTAGACCGGCTGGTGCAGCTCGCCGAGCGGGGTGAGGGAGGTCACCCGGGGGACGCGGTAGACCGGCTCGGCCCGGTTGGCGAAGCGGAGCGCGGCGCTGACGACGGTCTGCGAGGTGCACTCCGGGACGCCCTTGTTGGGGCAGCTCGTCGGGTCGCCCCAGATGAAGTAGTTGCTGAAGACGTTGCACCGCTGACCCTGCTGGATCGGTTCGGCGGCGAGATCGGCGGCGTGCGCCACTGGCACCTGCCATGCCAAGACGGCAGCGATCAGCGCTGCAGCAAATCGAACCATGGCCATTCCCCTTCACACTCGATCAAGTGTCTGACTGAGCGTGAGCGTTTTTTCAACACGCGCCAAAGTTTGCGCGGCTCCGGAGCGACGCTCGCTTCCCCGGCGTGTCTGGATCGCCACAGCCGGGTCCATCTCCCGCCGTGATCCGAGGCCCGGGAGGCGGCCGCAACGCGCTGTCGCCGGGGCTGGCCGAACGTCGTCCATGACACTCCACGCCTTCGCGCTGCTCGGCGGCTGTGGGCGGTTTCGCAGGCCGGGTGACGCCGGCTTCCGATCATCGGCGGCACAGTCGGAACCGCGTCGACGGGACGGACGACTCCGCCAAGCTTGGTAGCCGATGCCCCCGCGGTTGCGGCAAGATCGGCATCTATCCCGGATGCTGCGATGCCTGCCGCGCCGTTTGACTTTTCCCTGAAGCGCGGGGGACAGTCCGAGTATGCTGAGAGCTGTTCTGCTGGTGCCGGTGCATTAATCTGCATGTCCTGGACCCTATGGTCTCATTTCTGGACGGCGTCGGCGTTGCCGTGGAGGCAACGGCAATCCGCGAGGTCCCATCGGACCGTATCGATGCGTCGTGGGACATCGGGTCGAGGGCGATTGTCGAGCCGGATCAAGGCTTGAGGCCGGGCGTTGCCGGAGGCGGCGCGACGCCCACCGCGGCGCTTTGGCCGCACCGGGGCGGAACCATGCGCGATTGCCTTGGCTTGTCGGGTGCATACGTTGATTGAGGCTCCATCCCGGGCCAAGGCGCGACCATGGCGAAAGGACGCAGCATGTCTTCCCCACCCGTGATCGAGGCCCGCGATCTCGCGTTGACGCTGGGACGAGGCTCCTCCGCCGTCGACGTGCTGCGTGGCGCCGATCTCACGGTGCAGCGCGGCGAATCGCTCGCCATCATCGGGCCGTCCGGTTCCGGCAAGTCGACGCTGCTGATGATTCTCGCCGGCCTCGAGCGGCCCGACCGCGGCGAGGTGCGCGTCAGCGGCCGCGACCTGACGGCGCTCTCCGAGGATGAGCTGACGGTGTTCCGCGGGCGTGAGATCGGCATCGTCTTCCAGTCCTTCCATCTCATTCCCACGATGACCGCGTGGGAGAACGTGGCCGTTCCGCTGGAACTCGGTGGGGTGCCGGAGGCGCGCGACCTGGCGCTCGCCGAACTCCAGCGCGTCGGCCTCGCCGACCGGGTGCATCACTATCCGACGGAGCTTTCAGGCGGCGAGCAGCAGCGGGTCGCGGTGGCCCGCGCGCTGGCACCGTCGCCGGCCGTGCTGCTCGCCGACGAGCCGACCGGCAACCTCGACGAGACGACCGGCCAGGGGATCATCGACCTCATGTTCGCGGCCAAGGCGACGCGCGGCCAGACGCTGGTCCTCGTCACCCACGACGCGCGGCTCGCGCGCCTCTGCGACAAGGCCGTGCGGGTCCACGCCGGCCGGGTCGAACCCGTCACGACCGTAGAGTTCGAGGTCGCGCGGTGAGCGACACGGCGGTTTCTCTGCCCCGCCGGCCCGAGGGGCGGCGGATCCCGATTCCGCTCGCCTGGCGATATGCCCTGCGTGAGATGCGGGGCGGGCTGCGGGGCTTTTACGTTTTCCTCGCATGCATCGCGCTCGGTACGGCGACGATCGCGGCGGTCAATTCGCTCGCCTACGGGCTCGTGCGCGGCATCACGGCGGAGGGACAGTCCCTCCTCGGAGGCGACGTCAGCTTCTCGCTGATGCACCGTCAGGCGAATCCCGACGAGGCGTCCTTCTTCGCCGAGCAGGGCCGCGTGTCCACGGTGGCGACCCTGCGGGCGATGGCGCGGCCGCAGAGCGGTCGGCAGATGCTGGTCGAACTGAAGGCGATCGACGACGCCTATCCCCTTTACGGAAGCCTCGAACTCGAGAACGGGCGGTCGGAGGCGGCAGTATTCGGCGCTGCGCCGGACGGCCTGGTTCCGCTGCTGGTGGAGGACACGCTGCTGACCACCGCCGGCATCGCTGTCGGCGACGACCTTGCCATCGGTCGGGCGACAGGGCGCGTCGTCGGGGTCATCGAGCGCGAGCCGGACCGTGTGTCCGGCGGTCTGGCGTTCGGTCCGCGCGTGATGATCCCGCTCCGCTTCCTCGATGAGACCGGTCTGGTGACGACCGGAAGCCTTGTGCGCTGGCACTATCGCATTCGTGGTGTGGACAAGCCGTTCACCGAGGCTGAGCTGAAGAGCGTGCTCGATACCGCGAAGGCGACCTTTCCGTCGGCTGGCTGGCGGGTGGAGACGCGCCTCGACGCTGCACCGCGTCTGCGTGCCTCGATCGAACGGTTTGCCCAGTTCCTGACGATCGTGGGCCTGACGTCGCTTGCGGTCGGCGGTGTCGGGGTCGCCAATTCTGTGCGGGCCTATCTGGGCCGCAAGCGGATGCAGATCGCGACCTTGCGCGCCCTCGGCGCCACGCGGCGGTTCGTCACGACGCTCTATCTGATGCAGATCGCCATTCTGGCCTCTGTCGGTATCGCGATCGGTTTGGTGCTGGGGGCCGTCGCCCCGCCGGTGGCGGCGGTTCTGCTCGACGGGATCCTGCCGGTGACCGCCCTCAACAGCATATTCCCCGGCGCCCTGGCTCTGGCCGCCGTGTTCGGGGCCTTGACGGCGCTGACCTTTGCCCTGTTGCCGCTGGCGCGGGCGGATCGGATCCGTCCCATCGTCCTGCTGCGTGGCGACGCGGACGAGGCGGCGGGATTTCCGCTCGGGTTCGCGGCGGCAGCGCTTGCGTCCGGACTGGTGTTGACCGGACTGGTCGTGCTGACCGCCTACGACCGCTGGCTCGCGTTCCTGTACGTCGTCGGCGCGGCCGTCGTGTTCGGGTTGTTCCGGGTGGTGGCCGTCGCGATCATGGCCCTGGCGCGCCGGATGCCCCGTAGCCGGCGTACCACCGTGCGCATGGCGGTCGCGAATGTTCACCGACGGGGCGCGCTGACACCGACCGTCACGCTCTCGCTCGGGCTCAGCCTGACGTTGCTGGTGGCCCTGTCGCAGATCGACGGGAATTTGCGACAGACGTTGACCTCGACCCTGCCGTCCGAAGCTCCGAGTTTCTTCTTCATCGACATTCAGAGCCACGAGCGCGACGCGTTCCTGGATGCGCTGGAGACGGCCGCTCCGGACGCGGCGATCCAGTCGCAGCCGATGTTGCGGGGGCGGATCGTCTCGATCAACGGCATCGCTGCCGAGGACTGGCCGGATACCGAGGCGTCCTGGGTGCTTCGCGGCGACCGTGGGATCACCTATTCGGCGACGTTGCCGAAGGACAGCAAGGTCGTGGACGGCCGCTGGTGGGCTGGTTCCGGGGCTGGCGAGAACGAGGTCTCCTTCGCGTCCGACCTCGCCAAGGAACTCGGCGTGGGCGTCGGCGACACGATGCGCGTCAACGTGCTCGGCCGGGAGGTCGAGGCGCGGATCACCAATCTGCGCACGGTGGACTGGGAATCGCTCTCCATCAATTTCGTGATGATTTTTTCGCCAAACGTCTTCGCCGGTGCGCCTCATGCCCATCTCGCGACCCTCTCGTTTCCGGGGGGAGGGGACGACGAGAAGGAACTCAAGCTGCTGAAAACGATCACGGATGCGTTCCCGACCGTGACCAGCATTCGCGTGAAGGATGCGCTCGCGGCGGTGAACGGGATCGTCTCCGACCTCGTCTTTGCGGTGCGTATCGCGGCCTCGATCACGTTGTTCGCCTCCATTCTGGTGCTGGCGGGGACGCTGGCCGCGAGCCACCGGAGCCGGATTTACGATGCGGTCATCCTGAAGACGCTGGGCGCGCGACGAAGGACGTTGTTGCTCGCCTACGGGCTCGAATATGCGCTCCTGGGGATGGCTGCGGCGGTGTTCTCGATGGCGGCGGGCTCTCTGGCGGGCTGGTTCATCGTTTCGGACCTGATGGAGCTCGATTTCACGTTCATGCCGGGGGCGGCGTTCGTTGCGGTTGCGGTGGCCGTTATCGTTACCGTGGGTCTCGGCCTGTCCGGCACATGGCGTGCCTTGGGGGAAAGGCCGGCGTTGGTTCTGCGTAGCTTGTAGCGGCGTGTTTTGTGGCGCCTGGTTGGGTGGTATCTGCTATCCTAGATTGATGTTCCGCCATTGACAAGCGTTTTGTTCTAGCCTAATCAGAACATGTAAGGAACATTAACCATTTGAGGCGCCATGTCTTCAGCGCTTGTCCACTCGTGTTCCGAGGTTCGGTTAGGGAGCGCCCTGGAACGGAAAGCGCAGAGGGCAGAGCGCTCCCATGCCTGGGACAAGAACCGTTTCCCTGCGGGAATCCTGGGAGAGATGAGCGCCTTTCTCGACCTCGGAGTGCACATCTTCGAATGCGAGAACGCCGCACACATCATGTCATCGTCGTCCTTTGTCGCGTCGTTGCTCGCCGTTTCGTCGTTCGGAGGGACGATCGTCTGGGTCTCCCAGACGCTGCTGGCCCATGAAGCCGGCGTCATATCGGGACAGGGACTGCAGGAATTCGGCATCGACCCGGATCGCATCCTCTTCGTTCATGCGAAGAAGGCGACCGATGTTCTATGGGTGCTGGAGCAGGCCCTGGGCTCACCTTCGGTTGAAATCGCCATCGGCGAACTCAAGAACGACAAAGGGATCCTGGATCTCAAATCCACACGCCGTTTGAGCCTGAGATCGGCAGCATCTGACATCCCGGTTCACCTGATTTCTGCCGGGAAGACGGGCGCGACGGCCGCACTCAGCCGCTGGAAGGTTGAGCCATTCTCCAGATCCGGATTCCCATGGCCGAGGACACTCGGTTGGTCCGCCTGGCGGCTGGCCTTGATTAAGAACAAAAAGGGTATATATGGAGATCAGTCTGTTTCGTTCGAACCGACAGAGCGACGCTTCGTCTCCGAAAAGCTGCCCGCGACGTCCGCAACGCACCCTCAGGGTTCCACGCCGCCTCAGGTTCCCGCGGAGATTATCGCATGGGATCCGGCCAGGCGTCGGGCAGGCGGGCTGGGGCCGGGATAAAAGCCATGTCGCGCAGGATCCTCTACATCTGGTTTCCCCGGCTGCAGACCGACCGGCTGGCGATCGGGAAGACTGAAAAAGCCGACCATCACCGGCCGGTTGTCATCTTCGACAAGAAGCAGGGCGCGATGCTGGTCGAGGCCGTCAACCTGGCGGCGCACGAGGCCAGGCTCCGGCCGGGCATGACGCTTACCGAAGCGCGGGCGCTCGTCCCCGATGTCGTGGTCCATCCGGCGGATCCGGCTGCGGATCAAAATCTTCTCACCTCGCTCGCGCGGGCGCTCGAGCGCTATACGCCGCTCGTCGCCCTCGATCCGCCCGATGGGCTCGTGCTCGATATCGCCGGCTGCGCGCACCTCTTCGGGGGAGAGGGCGCGCTCGTCGCAACCTTGCGCCATCGGTGCGCTCGCCATGGCCTTCACGCCATCATTGCCGTCGCGGACACGCCTGCGGTCTCCTGGGCCCTCTCCCATTACGCAAACGGCGGCATTGTGCCGGAAGGGGAGAACCTTTCTGCCGTCCGCGAACTTCCGGCGGCGTCGATGCGTCTGCCGGCCGAGACCGTCGCCGTCATGCAGCGGCTCGGCCTGAAGACCGTCGCCCAAGTCCTCGCCCAGCCCCGCGCGCCGCTGGCCCAGCGCTTCGGACCGCTCGTCGGAAGGCGGATCGACCAGATGGCCGGTCTGGAAGAGGAGCCGATCACCCCGCTCACACCGGCCTCGCCGCATGTCTTCGACCGCGCCTTCGCCGAGCCGGTCTCGCATATCGAGGCCCTGGAGGCTGGCCTCGGGCAGCTGGCGGCGACCTTGACGCGTTCGCTCCAGCCCAGGGGGCTGGGCGCGCGCCGGATCCACCTGCGCCTTTTCCATGCCGACGGCGCGGTGCGGGACATCATGGCCGGCGCCAGCGAGCCCTTGGACGATCCCGGGCGCATCGTCCGCCTGATGACGCCGCGCCTGCGGGAGATGTCCACCCGGATCGAGACCGATAGCGGCGTGGATCTGATGCGCATCTACGCTGGCGAGCTGGAGCCCGTCCCGACATGGCAGGGCCGGCTGGGGGAGGTCGGCGATATGCCTCGCGAGCTGGCGGCTCTGGTGGACACCTTGTCCGAGCGGCTGGGCGCGGCGGCGGTCTATCGCCTCGAACCGGTGGACACTCACCAGCCCGGGCAGCAGACCCGGAAGATCCCCGCCCGCCATGCCCATGGCCGGCGTTTCTGGGAGGCGGAGCGGCGGGGGAGGCCGGCGCGGGAGGGGCCTTTGCGGCCTCTCCGTCTCCTCGACCCTCCCGAACCGATCGAGACGGTGGCCGGTGTCCCGGACGGTCCGCCCTTACGCTTCCTGTGGCGGCGCGTCTTCTATCACGTGAGCGTGGCGGAGGGACCCGAACGCATCGCCCCGGAGTGGTGGCGCGAGGAGAGCGGCGACACCTGTGACTACTTTCGTGTCGAGGACCGCGAGGGACGCCGCTTCTGGCTCTTCCGCAAGGGTCTTTTCGTTCGTGAAACCGCGGCGCCGCGGTGGTTCCTGCATGGCTTCTTCGGGTGACGGTCGATGATGGACGGCTTCATCGAACTCGCGGCAAAGAGCAATTTCTCCTTCCTGGAAGGGGCCTCCCATCCCGAGGAACTGGTGGCGACGGCCGCGGTTCTCGGCTCGCCCGGCCTCGCCGTGTGCGACCGGAACACGCTGGCCGGCGTGGTGCGCGCCTATCTGGCGGGCAAGGATGTCGGTATCCGGACCGCCGTGGGCTGCCACCTGATCTTCGACGACGGCACGCCGAACGTCCTCGCCTGGCCCTCCGACCGCGCCGCCTACGGGCGCCTCTGCCGTCTTCTGACGGTCGGCAACCTGCGTGGAGCGAAGGACGACTGCCGCATCCGGCTCGGCGATCTCCTGGAATGGTGCGAGGGTCTCATCCTGGCGATCGTCATGCAGAGCGCCTCGGAGGACGCTGTCGAGCGGGCCGCCGAGGAGCTCAAGGCACACGTCACGCATCCCTTACGCCTCGCGATTTCAATGGCCTATGGAGCGGAAGACCAGAGGCGTCTGGCCAGCGGCGCTGCGCTGGCGCGGCGTTTGGGGCTGAAGCCCCTCGCGACGACGCTGCCGCTCTACCACGATCCGGAGCGGCGCCCGCTGCAGGACGTTCTGGCGGCGATCCGCCTGCACACGACCGTCGAGGCGGCCGGTCGCCGGCTCGTCGCCAACGCGGAACGGTACCTCAAGGCACCCGGCGAGGTCGCTCGCCTGTTCGCCCCTCTTCCGGAAGCGGTGCGGGAGACGGTGGCGGTCATGAACGAGATCTCGTTTTCGCTCGACGAGCTTCGCTACGAGTATCCCGAGGAGCCCAGCGACCCGGGGCGAACACCGCAACAGACGCTGGCACGGCTCACCTACGACGGTGCCGCCAGGCGCTATCCGATGGGGCTGCCGGACAAGGTCGACGCTCTCCTCGCCTACGAACTGGAACTCATCGCCGCCCTCGACTATGCGCCGTACTTTCTCACCGTCTACGATATCGTCCGCTTCGCGCGCGACAACGGGATCCTGGCGCAGGGGAGGGGATCGGCGGCGAACTCGGCGGTCTGTTTCTGCCTCGGCGTGACGGAGGTCGATCCGGAGCGCTCCGACCTTTTGTTCGAACGGTTCATCTCGCCCGAACGCCGCGAGCCGCCCGACATCGACGTCGATTTCGAGCACGAGCGGCGCGAGGAGGTGATCCAGTACATTTACGAAAAATACGGCCGGGACCGGGCGGGAATCGCCGCGACGGTGATCAGCTACCGTTCCCGTTCGGCCGCGCGCGAGGTGGGCAAGGCGCTCGGTCTGAGCGAGGACAGCGTCGCGGCGATCTCGGGCTCCATCTGGGGGTGGAGCTCGCACGGTGTCGACGAGGCGGCGGCGGAGCGGGCGGGGCTCGATCCGCGTGACCACAGGATCGGCCATCTGGTGCGCCTCACGCGCGAGATCGCGGGCTTTCCGCGGCACTTGTCCCAGCATGTCGGTGGCTTCGTGATCACGCGCGGGCGCCTCGACGAGATGGTGCCCGTTGTGAAGGCGTCGATGGACGGTCGCACCAACATCGAGTGGGACAAGGACGACCTCGACGCCCTGGGGATCCTCAAGATCGACGTCCTCGCCCTCGGCATGCTGACGTGCGTGAGGAAGGGGCTGGACCTGCTGGCCCGGCATTATCCTGCGGATGTCACGGCAATGTCCGCCTCCGCCATGGCATCGGGGGCTCTGCCTCGGGCGTCCACGTCGGACCCGCTGTCCGCGGCGCCGCCCATGCCGGGAGTGTCGGGGCCGGGAGTGTCGGGGCCATCCGGTGGGCCTGCCGGGAGCCTGTCCGCTCCGACCGTCGGGGGGGCCGCCAGCGGGGCCCTGCCTGGCCCTCTCGGCAAGACGGAGGAGGTCGTCTCGGGGTCGGCGGGCGAGACATCCAAGCCTTACCGGTTCGGTGCCGGGGCCGGGGCCGGGGCGAGCGCGGCACCCACGCGGAGGGGGGCGGGCGACGCGTCGCCGGAAGAGGCGGAGGAGGCTGCCAGCGGGGAGCTTCCCCGAGGGCGGGCAGGCAGCGAAGCCACCGTCTTGGAGGCGCTGACCGCCGGCCAGTGTTTCGATCCCGTCGCCCCCGGTCCCTTTTCGGTCGCCGGGCGAACGCCATCCCCTGCGGGCGGGGGACCGGTCCTCATCGTCCCGGACGCCGGCGATCCATCGTCCATAGCGGAAGGCCTGGCGCCCGGTTCTCGCGTGGCCGCCTCCCGGGCGGACCACAGGGTTGGCCTCAGGTTGATCGATTGCACCGGCCGTCCAGGCACCGCCGATGCCGCCGATGCCGCCGATACGGCCGATGCTGCCACGGCCGCCGGCCCGACCGGAACCGCTGCGGCGACCGAGGCGCATGACCCGCGGCGAGCGGCCGCTCGCGCCGCGCCGCCACCCGGCGGTTCGGACGCGGCCGCCCGGGACGTCGCGCCGGCGGCCGCACCGGCCGAGGCGATGCGCGGCGTTCCGATCGATCGGAACCGGACCGTCACGCTGGCGAACATCCCGCCCGAGGATCCGGAAGTCTACGAGATGATCTGCCGGGCCGACACGCTCGGCGTGTTCCAGATCGAGAGCCGCGCGCAGATGACCATGCTGCCGCGCCTGCGCCCGAAGACGTTCTACGACCTCGTGATCGAGGTGGCGATCGTCCGGCCCGGCCCGATCCAGGGCGATATGGTGCATCCCTACCTGCGCCGCCGTCAGAAGAAGGAGGAGGTCACCTACCCCTCCAAGGAGCTGGAGGAGGTGCTCGCCAAGACCCTCGGCGTGCCGCTCTTCCAGGAGCAGGCGATGAAGATCGCCATCGTCGCCGCCGGCTTCACCCCCTCCGAGGCCGATCAGCTCCGCCGCGCCATGGCCACCTTCCGCAAGGTCGGCACCATCGGCACTTTCCAGCAGAAGATGATCGACGGCATGACGGCCAGGGGCTACGACCCGGAGTTCGCCGCCCGCTGCTTCCACCAGATCGAGGGGTTCGGCGAGTACGGCTTCCCCGAGAGCCACGCGGCGAGCTTCGCGCTGCTGGTCTACTCGTCGTGCTGGCTGAAGTGCCATTATCCGGACGTCTTCTGCGCCGCGCTCCTCAACAGCCAGCCGATGGGCTTCTACGCTCCGGCGCAGATCGTGCGCGACGCGCGCCAGCACGGAGTGGAGGTGCGCCCCGTCGACATCAACCGGTCCGACTGGGACTGTACGCTGGAGGAGGGGCCGCGCGCGGCCGGTCGGCTCCACCCCGACCATGCCTCGATGCGCACGGCGATCCGCTCGCGGCACGCGGTCAGGCTCGGCCTGCGCCAGGTGAAGGGCCTCGCCGAGGAGGACATGCGTCTCCTCGTGGCCCGGCGCGGGCGGGGCTACGATTCGGTGCGCGACCTGTGGCTGCGGACCGGCCTCTCGCGCGCGGCGATCGAGCGGCTCGCCGACGCGGACGCCTTCGGCTCCCTCGGCCTCAACCGGCGTGAGGCGCTGTGGGGCGCGCGCGGGCTCGACCGCGACACGCGCATGGAGGACCTGCCGCTCTTCGCGCAGTCCGACCTCGCCGATCTGCAGAGGGAGGCCGCCGCCAACCTTCCGCCGATGCCCCCCGGGGAGGAGGTGATCAACGACTACCGCTTCCTCTCCCTGTCCCTGAAGGCGCATCCGGCCCAGTTCGTGCGCGCCGCGCTCGCCCGGGAACGGATCCTCGAGGCGCAGGCCGTCGCCGCGCAGGCGGGGCGGCGCATCTCGGTCGCCGGGCTCGTCCTGGTGCGCCAGCGGCCCGGCTCGGCGAGCGGCGTCATCTTCATGACGGTGGAGGACGAGACGGGCATCGCCAACGTGATCGTCTGGCCGAAGGTGTTCGAGATGTTCCGCACGGTGGTCCTGGGGGCGCGGTTCATCAAGGTGTCCGGGTGGGTGCAGTCGGAGGACGGCGTGGTGCACGTCGTCGCCACCAGGCTGGAGGACCGCACCCCGCTCCTCGGCCGTCTCACGGCGGACATGGCCGACTGGGACGCGCTCGACCGGGCGGACGAGGTGAAGCGCCCCGGGACCGACCCGCGCTCGGACGTCAAGCCGCGGACGATCATCGCCAGCCGCCTCACCGACGCGCTGTCGCCCGGGGAGACGGCCGCAGGGGGCAACCGCCAGGTGGCGGAGGCGCTGGAGGCCCATCGCAAGGCGGCCCGGTCCATCGCGGCGCGGGGCAGGCCGCGCGAAGAACGCGAGGACGGGGAGGCGGGCGACCGCTGGCCGGGACGTGGCCGGAACCGGTGGGACGTGTCGCCCGAGGTCAGGCAGGCCCTGCCGAAGGGGAGGAACTTCCAGTGAGGAGGCGCGGGCCCTCAGTCCTTGCTGGTGTCGGCGCCCGGCACCGCGATCGGCGGTGCTTCATGCTCGCGGTCCTGCTCGTCCTCACGCTTGACGAGACGCGGCGCCGCGCCCTGGGGATGCTGGGGATGGCGGATGCGCTTCATGTAGTCCGGCGCCGTCACGCCCATCGACACGTAGATGTTGGTCAGCCCCTCCACGCCGAAGTCCGCCGGCCGCACCCACTCCGCCGGCAGGAAGAAGAGCCCGCCGCCGAACGGCACCGGCGCGGTCGGCACCATCACGATGCGGTAGTCCTTCCCCTCGATCTGGACCGGTTCGTCCGATGGCATCAGCCCCAGCACCGCGGTCCGCCGCTCGTCGGAGAAGAAGCACCACACCGGGCTCATCGCCTTCACGTCGACATCGTCGCGCCGCTCGAGAAGCTGCACGAACCGCGTGATCGTCTTGTAAATGGTGCCGATCAGGGGGATCCGGCCGATGGTCTCGTCGAAGAAGGTCGACCACACCGTTCGCAGGCGCGACTGCACCAGGATGCCGAGCGCATAGAGCCCCGCCATCACGATCGCGATGCCGATGAGGTAGGCGAGGCGGTCGTCCACCATGAACGCGCCGAGCTGCGAGACCGAGATCCCGAACCACGAGTCCGGCCCGAGGAAGGCGCCGACATAGGCGGCGAACCATCCGATCACCAGGATCGTCAGCAAAACCGGCAGGATCGCCAGGACTCCGGTGACGATCGGCCGGACGATCGTGACGAGGACGCGCATCTCTACTCCTGTTGCATGCCGGTGTTGCTGAACGCATGGAACTGTCGTGCGTTCGAAATTGCATGCGCTGAATTGCATAACACACGGAGACGCTTGCACGATGGCCGCTCAAGGCAACACCAAAGTGATCTACGCGGCCCTGCTCGCCAACGGCGCCATCGCGGTGACCAAGTTCATCGCGTCGGCGATCACCGGGTCGTCCGCCATGTTCGCCGAGGGCGTTCACTCCGTCGTCGACACCGGCAACCAGTTCCTGCTGCTCTTCGGCCTGCGCCGCTCGAAGCGGCCGGCCTCGCCGGAGCACCCGTTCGGCCACGGCAAGGACCTTTATTTCTACGCCTTCCTCGTCGCGATCATGATCTTCGGCGCCGGTGCCGGGTTCGCCGGCTACGAGGGCATCCACAAGCTCCTCAGCCCGGGCGAGGTCGAGCCCTCGTGGATCAACTACGCCGTGCTCGCGATCGCCTTCGTGTTCGAGGCGTACGCATGGTCGATGGCGCTGAAGGGCTTCCAGCGCGCCCGCCAGGGCCGCGGCATCATCGAGACGGTGCATCGCTCGAAGGACCCGACGCTCTTCACCGTCCTCTT